>JBIKXN010000028.1:0-15551 GCA_044355765.1 Alphaproteobacteria bacterium | reverse complement strand
CGACGTGGTGCTGCTCAACCGGCCAGCCGGCGGCCTGCGCGCCACGCTCTCGCTGCCCGCGTGACGCCGCGCGCGGCGAAAGCGCTGGGGAAGGCCGCCGGTTTGCGCTAAGGCGGCAGGCATGGGCCCAGCAAGCGTGACGCCCCGCGTCCTCGCCATGTGGACGCTGGCGGCATCGACCTTCCTTTACGCCTTCCTGCAGCGCGTCTCGCCATCGGTGATGGTCGAGGACCTGATGCGCGGCTTCGGCGTCGGGGCCGCCGTCCTGGGCAGCCTTTCGGCGTTCTATCTCTATGCCTACGCGGCGCTGCAGATCCCGCTCGGGCTGCTGTTCGACCGCTTCGGCGTGCGCCGCCTGATGGCGGGGTCGCTGCTGGTGTCGGCGGCGGGATCGCTGATCTTCGCCTTCGCGCCGTCGATCGAGTTCGCCTATGCGGGCCGGCTGCTCGTGGGCGCGGGCGCCGCCTGCAGCTTCGTCGGCGCGCTGACCGTCACCGCGCTGTGGATGCCGCAGCCGCGTTTCGCCCTGCTGGCCGGCCTGATCCAGCTGCTCGGCATGACCGGCGCGATCTTCGGCCAGGCGCCGCTGGCGGCATTGGTGGGCGCCGCGGGCTGGCGCGGTGGGCTGGCGGCGATGGGGGCGCTCGCCGCCGTGCTCGCGGTGGCGCTCTACGCCACGCTGCGCGACAAGCCGCGCCCGGCGACCGGGACCTTGCCGATCCGCGCTGCGCTGCGGCGCGTCCTGACGGTGCGGGAGACATGGACCTCGGCGATCTATGGCTTCGCCATGACCGGGCCGATGCTCGCCTTCGGCAGCCTGTGGGCGGTGCCCTATCTGTCCTCGGTCTACGGGATGCCGCGAACGGCCGCCGCCGGCCTCGCCTCGCTGACCTTCGCCGGCTGGGGGATCGGCGCGCCGACGATCGGCTGGCTCTCCGACCGGATCGGCCGACGACGCGTGCCGATGGCCGCCTGCGCCATCGCGGGCGGCGCGCTGCTGGCGGCGATGGTCTTCGGTCCGACATGGCCGCTCTGGGCGGTCGCCCTGCTCCTCTTCCTCCAGGGCTTCGCGGGATCCGGGATGGTGCTGGGCTTCGCGGTCGTCAAGGAACGCAACGACCCGGCCTCGGCCGCCTCGGCGATGGCGGTGGTGAACACCTTCGTCGTCGGCTCGGGCGCGCTGCTGCAGCCGCTGATCGGATGGCTGCTCGACCGGAACTGGTCGGGTGCCGTCGCGGACGGCGCCCGGGTCTACGACGCCGGCGCCTATGCCGCGGCGCTCGCCGTGCTGCCGCCGCTCTTCGCGCTGGCGCTGCTCGCCGCCCTCGCGACGCGCGAGCGCAGGGCCTGAATCGCGGGCGAGACTTCCCGCGACGCCGCCGCCTTCGCTATAGCTTCGCCCATGGACGGGACCCTCCTCGCCGCGCGCGACGGCGCGCGGCTGACCTTGACCCTCAACCGACCCGAGCGCCTCAACGCGCTGGGCAGCTCCGAATGGGAAGCGCTGGGCGACGCCGCGCACGACGCCGCCACCGATCCGGACCTGCGGGTCGTCGTGCTGACCGGTGCCGGCCGCGCCTTCGCTTCCGGGGGCGACATCGAGGAATTCCAACGCGTGCGCCGCACGCCCGCCGAGGCGCGCGCCTATGACGCGCGCGTCGTTCGGGCGATCTCGGCGCTCGCCGCCTGCCCGCATCCGGTGATCGCCGCGATCAACGGCGACTGCGTGGGCGGCGGGCTCGAGATCGCCGCGAGCTGCGATCTGCGCATCGCCGCCGCTTCCGCGCGTTTCGGTATCCCGGTCGCGCGCCTGGCCATGGCCGCGCCGCCGGAGGCGGTCGAGGCGCTGGTCGACCTGATCGGCCTCGACCGCGCGCTCTCGCTGCTGCTCGAGGCGCGGCTGATCGATGCCGCGGAAGCAGACCGGATCGGCCTCGTTACCCGCGTCGTCGGCGACCAGGATTTCGCCGCCGAGATAGACAGGACCGCCGCGCGCATCGCTGCCGGCGGTCCGCTCGCCGCCCGCGCCCACAAACGCGTCGCGCGCGCCTGGGCCGAACGCCGCGCCGTACCCCAGGACGCCATCGACCAGGCCTATGCCTGCATCGCCAGCGCCGATTTCCGCGCCGGAATCGCTGCTTTCCTCGCCAAGCGCAAACCCGTCTTCGAAGGACAGTGACGCCATGACCGCAGCCGCTACCCGCAAGCTGATCCGCGCCTATTACGACCGCTTCAACGCCAAGGACGTCGAGGGATTCCTGGACTTGCTGACGCCCGACGTCGTGCACGAGATCAGCCAGGGCGGCAGCGAGAAGGGCCGCGCGAAGTTCCGCGCCTTCCTGCTGCGCATGAACCGCTGCTATCGCGAGCGCGTCAGCGACCTCGCGATCATGACCGACGCGAGCGGCGGGCGCGCCGCCGCCGAGTTCCGGCTCGACGGCCGCTATCTCGAGACCGACGGCGATTTCCTGCCCGCGGCCGGCCAGCGCTACCGCCTGCGCGTCGGCGCGTTCTTCGTCGTGCGCGACGCGCGCATCGCGCGGATCTCGAACCACTACAATCTCAAGGACTGGCTGCGCCAGGTGGAGCGATGACCGTTCCCGCAGCGATCCGGCTGGAGACGCTGTCGGGTGCCGCGGTCATGGACGTGGTCGCGGATCTGGCGCGTCTGCGCGTCGAGGTCTTCCGCGACTTTCCCTATCTTTACGATGGCGACGCCGTCTACGAGGAACGCTACCTGGCGAAATACGCCCGCATAGCCGACGCCACGATCGTCGTCGCGCGCGATGGCGCGCGCGTGGTCGGCGCCGCGACAGCCTTGCCGCTCGTCGCCGCCGAGGAGGAGATGCAGGCGCCCTTCGCCGCCGGCGGCATGGATCCGCGCGATTGGTATTACTTCGGCGAGTCGGTGCTGGAGCGCGCATGGCGCGGCCGCGGCATCGGCGTGGCGTTCTTCGCCGGGCGCGAGGCCCGGGCCGCGGCGCTCGGCTTCCGCCGCACCGCGTTCTGCGCCGTCGAGCGCCCTGCCGACCATCCGCTGCGTCCGCATGGCTATGTCCCGCTCGACGCATTCTGGGGCCGGCGCGGCTATGTCCGGCGGCCGGAACTGCGCGCCAGCTTCGATTGGCGGGACATCGGCCAGCAGACCGAGACACCGCATCCCATGGTGTTCTGGACGCGCGAGGCCTGACGGTCGCAGCGACATGGGCTTGCCGCGGGCAAGCGCCGGGGTTCAGAGTGCCGCGGTCAACCATCGCGAGGATCGCATCATGACTTCTCCGCGCACCGTCCTGGTCACCGGCGCCAGCCGCGGCATCGGCGCTGCCTGCGCCACACGGCTTGCCGAGCAGGGCTGGGACGTCGCCGTCAATTTCGCGCGCGACGCGGGCGCGGCCGAGCGGGTCGCAGGGGAAGTGCGCGCGCGCGGCCGCCGGGCGCTACTCGTCCAGGCCGATGTCGGCGACGAGGCGGCCACGCTCGCGATGTTCGCGCGCATCGATGCCGCATGGGGGCCGATCGGCGGACTGGTGAACAACGCCGGCATCGTCGACATGCAGGCGCGGCTCGAAGACATGGAGACGTCGCGCTGGCGGCGGATGTTCGACGTCAACGTAATCGGCTCGATGCTCTGCGCGCGCGAGGCAGTGCGGCGGATGAGCACGCGGCGGGGCGGCAAGGGCGGCGCGATCGTCAACCTGTCGAGCGCCGCCGCGGTGCTCGGAGGACCGGGGCTGTATGTCGACTATGCGGCCAGCAAAGGCGCCATCGATTCGCTGACCGTCGGGCTCGGTCGCGAGGTGGCCGCCGACGGCATCCGCGTCAACGCCGTGCGGCCGGGCATCATCGACACGGAGATCCATGCCGCCAGCGGCGATCCAAACCGCGCCGCCTCGGCCGCTGGCGTCGTGCCGATGAAGCGGCCCGGCACGGCGATGGAGTGCGCAAACGCGGTCGCGTGGCTGCTTTCCGACGAGGCGTCCTATGTCACCGGCACCGTGGTCACGGTGAGCGGCGGGCGCTGAGATGGCCGATGCGACGCAAGCGACCGGGCTGCCGCTCGCGGGCATCCGCGTCGTCGAGTTCGTCCATATGGTCATGGGTCCGACCTGCGGGCTCGTCCTCGCCGATCTCGGCGCCGAGGTGATCAAGGTCGAACCCGTCCCCGACGGCGACAACACGCGACGGCTGACCGGATCGGGCGCCGGGTTCTTCGCCAATTTCAACCGCAACAAGAAATCCTTCGCGGTCGACATCAAGTCGCCGGCGGGCCGCGCGGCGATCGACCGGCTGATCGCGACCGCGGATGTCGTCACCGAGAATTTCCGCCCCGGCGCGATGGACAAGCTCGGGCTTGGCTGGGAACAACTGCGCGCGCGCCATCCGCGGCTGATCTATGCCTCGCACAAGGGCTTCCTGGACGGCCCGTACCAGGACCGCACCGCGCTCGACGAGGTGGTGCAGATGATGGGCGGGCTCGCCTACATGACCGGACCGCCCGGTCGGCCGCTGCGCGCCGGCACCTCGGTGAACGACATCATGGGCGGCATGTTCGCGGCCATCGGCGTGCTGGCGGCGCTGGTGGAGCGCAAGGAGACCGGCCGCGGCAAGCTCGTCCGTTCGGCGCTGTTCGAGAATTGCGCCTTCCTGGTCTCGCAGCACATGGCGGCTTTCGGCGCGACCGGCAAGGCGCTGCCGCCGATGTCGGTGCGCGTCGCCGCTTGGGGCATCTACGACATATTCGAGACCGCCGACGCCCAGCAGATCTTCTTCTCCGTGGTCACGGACTCGCAATGGGCGGCGTTCTGCGAGGCCGTCGGCTGGCAGGCGCAGTTCGCCGACCCCGCGCTCAAGACGAACACGCTGCGCGTCGCCGCCCGCGAGACGCTCATCCCTCAGGTCGCGGCGCTGCTGAAGACCATGTCGCGCGACGGGATCGTCGCGCTCGCCGAGCGCGCGGGTCTGCCCTATGCGCCGATCGCGCGGCCCGAGGATCTGTTCGAAGACCCGCATCTGAACGCCTCGGGCGGGCTTGCCGATACCGCCCTGCCGGATGGCGGCCGGGTCAAGCTGCCGATCCTGCCGCTCGACCTCGACGGTCATCGCCTGCACAAGCGGCTCGATCCGCCGCGCCTGGGCGCGCATACCGACGAGGTCCTGGCCGGTCTCGGCTATTCGCCCGCCGAAATCGACGCCATGGCGGTGGCGGGCGCGATCCGGCGCGACTGAGCGGGCGCTGCGGCGAGGCCGAAGCGCGCGGCCTCGCAGGCAGGTGGTCAAGGCGCGGTCAAGGCGATCGCACGGTTGATTGCGTTGGCATCGCACAGCGTGGCGACGATCGTCCGCGCGAGTGCGACGCGCGGCACCTTGGCCAGCAACGAGTCGGCCGGCATCATCTCGCGCGCGGGCCGGTCGCTCGCGGCATCGTCCAGCATCATCGGCCGCAGCGCCGTCCAGTCCAGCCCCGACCGCGCGAGGATCTCCTCGCAGCGGCCATGATCGGCGATCGAGTGGCGCACATTGCCGAGCCGGATGAAGGCGCGCCCCCACCACGGGATCCGCGCCCAGCTGTCGCCGGCCCCGAAGGCGCTGACATGGACGATGCGCCTTGGCCCCGTATCGCGCATCGCCGCGACGATCGCGGCGACCGCGCGCGAGGTCAGGTCGGGCGGCGACACCAGCGGCGCGAAGGGCGAGCGCGTGCGCCTGGAGATGCCGAGACAGACGACGACCGCATCGGCGCCGCGCACCGCTTGGGCCACCGAGGCGGGGTCGACCACGTCGGCTTCGACCCGCAGGCCCGCGACGGGCGCCGGACTACCGGCGCGGACGACCGCGCGCACATGATGTCCCGCCTCGGCCGCCAGGGTCACGACATGGCGGCCGGTGGCGCCGGAGGCGCCGAAGACGACCAGGTTCATGACGCCCTCCGCGCCGGCTGATCGGCAAGCACGACGTCGAAGGTCGCGTCGGGCATGCCGTCGGCGCCCGCCTCGAAGCGCAGCAGCATGCGCTGGCGCAGCTGCGCGTCCACGATCCGCCGCACGAAGCTGTCGCGCGCGTTGCCGGGATCGTCGGCGAACCAGATCTCGGTCGCGAGCGGATCGCGGCCGGGCGCGGCGACACGCATGTGGATATGGGCCGTGCGCTGGATCAAGCCGCCGTAGCGGCCATAGCCGAGCGGCCGGATCGTGACGAACCGGTAGCCACCATCGGCTCCGGAGACGGTGGTTCCGTAGCCGGCGAAGCCCGGGTCGCGATCCGCACCGGTCTCGACCGCGTAATGACCGCGGGCATCGACCTGCCAGATCTCGATCCTGGCGCCGGGGATCGCCCGGCCCGCCGTGTCGCGTACGCTGCCCCCGATGCGGATCCGCTCCCCTTCGGCGCGGCGACCATCGGGACCGGCCGTCAGGTCGTCGCTTTGCGGCAGGGGAAGCAGCGGCCGCGCAGGAAAGAAAGGCAGTCCGGACGGTTCGGGCGGGTAGAAGGGGCCGACCGAGACCGACGGGGTCGGCGTCAGCGTCGCCTGCGCGGCCGAAACCAGCGGCATGCCGGCAAGGACATGCGCGATCCATCCAAGGATCCGGCGGCGGCTGGCAGTCGAGGCTTGCTCCATGACATGCGCTCCTCAATCATTGGTGCCGCATGACGATAGGAAAGCGCACGCGCGCGCGCGCGTCCGGGAATACAGAACACGATGCCGAGCGTTCGCCGCGCGCCGTCCTGATCGCCCAGGCGCTCGACGCCCTGCGGTTCCATGGCTGGTTTTTCTGCGTCAGCGATCTCGGGGCACCCTGGGCAGTGCAACTGCCCGGAAACCGCTTCGCCGCCGTGCACGCGGTGCTCGACGGGGCATGCGTGGTGACGGTGCAGGGCCACCCCGAACCGCTGCGCCTCGGCCCCGGCGACCTCGTTGTCCTGCCGCGCGACGACATCCATTCCGTCGCCGACCGCCCCGGACGACGGCCGATGCCCATTTCCGCCGTCGTAGGCATAGACCGGCGCGATCGAAACGCGACGACCTTCGTCCATGGCGGCAGCGGGGCGCGCACCCGCCTGCTGACCGCAAGCTTCGTCGCCGACATGCGCAGCGCCGCCGGGCTCGTCGCCGGACTGCCTGCGGCGATCCCGCTGCGCGCCGGGACACGCGCCTGCGAACGTATCGAGCCGGTGCTGGCGCTCGTGCGCGCCGAAGCCGCGCAGCCCGACGGCATCTCGTCAGCCGTCCTGCGCCGCGCGGCCGAGATCCTGTTCATCCAGGCGCTGCGCGAGGCGCTGCTGTCCGCCCAACCGACCACCGGCTGGCTGGCGGCGGCGGCCGATCCACGGCTCGCGGCGGTGCTCACCGCCATGCATGCCGATCCCGGACGCCGCTGGACACTGGCCGGCCTGGCGCGGCTCGCGAATCTCTCGCGCACCGCCTTCTTCCAGCGCTTCCAGACCCGGGTCGGCCAGACGCCAGCCGAGTATCTGCAGGACTGGCGCCTGCGGATTGCCGCGCGCCGCCTGCGCGGAAGCGAAGACAGCATCGGCGCGATCGCGGCGGCCGCGGGCTACGAAAGCCCCTCGGCCTTCGCGCGTGCCTTCCGCCGTGCGACCGGCCAGTCGCCGAAATCGTTCCGCGCGGCACGCGAACCGGCATAGGCGGACCGCGGGAGAGCGTCGAGCGAGACGGGAGCGCCCGCCAGCGTGCGGCAGGCGTCGTATCGAAGGCCGCCGCGCCCGGATGGACTTGACCGGGAGGCGATGCGCGGGGCTAGGATTACGGACCCTCGGCCATTGGAAGGAGTTGGAAATGAAGCTCACACGTCGCGGGATCGCCTTCGCCATGGCCGGAACCGCGTTTGCGGGCATCGCTACCGATGCGGCAGCGAGTACCTTCCAGTCCGGCGACCGGCGCTGCGCGACCTGCGATTTCTGGAGCGGGCAGCGCAGCCTCGCCGCGGACAAGTCCAGCGTCACCGTGGCCCCGGGTGCCACCGGCACCTGCGGCAACCCGCAGAGCCCGCTATTCAACCGTCAGGCGCGCGCCGACCAGCTGTTCGCCAATGGCTACAGGCGTTGGAAGGAACTGGGGTGACCATGCGCACGCTCATCCTTGCTGGCCTGCTGGCGCTCGCCGTCGCCCCCGCCGCCGCGCAACTGCCGACGCCGCTCGACGAAGCGGAACTGCGCAAGCTCATCCCGGGCAGCACGATGTCGGCGGTCAACCAGCGCAACCAGCGTTTCCGCGAAACATATGGTGCCGATGGCCGCCTCTCCGCGACATCCACGCGCACGGACGGCACGTGCTGCATTTCCGATGGCGGGAGGTGGGAGATCGAAAGCGGGCAGTTCTGCCGCCAATACGACACTTGGGGCGAACGTCGACGGTTCTGCCACCTGATCGGGCGGAGCGGCGACCAGTACATCAATATGAACAACGGCTCGCGGATGGAATTCACACGGCCTTGAACGCTTCGCCGGTGCCGGAGCGGATCGCGCGCGCCTAATCCGCCGCCGCCGCGAAGCCCCCGGATTGCCGCAGCCACATGCGGGCATAGGCTCCGCCGGCGGCAAGCAGTTCGCCATGCGTGCCCTGCTCGACGACGCGGCCATGCTCGAGGACGACGAGCCGGTCCATGCGCGCGATGGTCGAGAGCCGGTGGGCGATCGCGATCACCGTCCGGCCACGCATCAACATGTCCAGTTGCCCCTGGATCGCCGCCTCCACCTCGGAATCGAGCGCGCTGGTCGCCTCGTCGAGCACGAGGATCGGAGCGTCCTTCAGGATCACGCGCGCGATCGCGACGCGCTGCCGCTGCCCGCCGGAGAGCTTGACGCCACGCTCCCCGACATGCGCATCGAAGCCCCGTCGGCCGTTCCAGTCCTCCAGCAGCTCGATGAACCCCGTGGCCTCGGCCTGGTCCGCCGCCGCGCGGATCTCCGCTTCGCCCGCCCAGGGGCGGCCATAGCGGATGTTGTCGCGAATCGAGCGATGCAGCAGCGAGGTGTCCTGCGTGACCATCGCGATCTGGGTGCGCAGGCTTTCCTGGGTGACGTCGGCGATGTCCTGGCCGTCGATCAGGATCCGCCCGGATTCCGGTCGATGGAAATGCAGCAGAAGGTTGACCAGCGTCGACTTGCCCGCGCCGGAATGGCCGACCAGCCCCACCCGCTCGCCCGGCACGATCGTCAGGTCGAGGTCGTGCAGCACCCCGCGCGCGGTGCCATAGCCGAAGCGTACCCGTTCGAAACGGATCTCCCCGCGCGTCACCGCAAGCTGCGCGGCGCCCGGTGGGTCGGGCATCTGCCGCGGCACCGCGATCGAGCGCATGCCCTCCTGCACCACGCCGACATTCTCGAAGATCGTCGTGACGTTGTCGCCGACCCACCCCGCCATGTTGGCGATCTGCCAGGCCAATGGCAGCGCCATCGCCACCGTTCCGACGCCGATCTCGCCCGCGTGCCACAGCCACACGGCAGCCGCGCCGGTGCCGACGATCAGACATGCGTTGATCACGTTCAGCGTCACGATGTAGCGGGTCGACATGCGCATCTGGCGGCGCAGGATCGCGGTATGGTCGTCCACCGCCGCGCGCACGAAGTCGTCTTCGTCGCGCGCACGGGCGAAGAGCTTCACCGTCAGGATGTTCGTGTAGCTGTCGACGATGCGTCCGGTCAGCGCCGAACGCGCCTCGCTCGTCGCGCGGCTGCGATCGCGCATCCGCGGCACGAAATAGCGCAGCATGGCGACGTAGGCCAGGAACCACGCCAGCATCGGCAGAGCGAGGCGGGCGTCGATGCTGGCCAGCAGCACCACCGCGCTGCTGCCATAGACGACGATGTACCAGACCGCGTTGGTCGCGCTCACCACGCTCTCGCGCAGCGAAGGCCCGGTCTGCATCACCCGGTTGGCGATGCGCCCGGCGAAATCGTTCTGGAAGAAGCTCCAGCTCTGCCGCACCACGTGCCAGTGGTTCTGCCAGCGGACCAGATTGGTCAGGCCGACATTGATCGTCTGGTTCGTCAGCATCACCCGCAGCGTGAGCGCGGCGGGGCGCAGCACCAGCATCACGCCTGCCATGCCGAGCATGACATGCCAGTGGTCGCGCCAGATCGTCTCCGGCGGGACGCGCCCCACCAGATCCACGACATGGCCGATCATCACCGGGATGGTCACGTCGAGCAGCGCCACGACCATTCCGGCCCCGAACAGCCCGGCCAGCGGGCCGCGCGCCTGCCGTACGAAATGCAGATAGAAGCGGACGAGCCCGTGCCGTCCGCCTTCGACCGGCGGCGACGGATCCGGCGCGATCTCGGTCGGCCGGAGGAGGTTTTCGAAATAGCGGAACATACCGCCTCGCTGGCGCCGGAACGCGGCCGCGTCCGGCCGGCGCAGGGCCAGCGCGCGTTCCATCTGTAGACCCCGGCCGGGCGCCGGGCAAGCGTGCGGCCCCGATCAACCGGCGAGCTGGCGCCACAGGAACGTGAAGGCAAGCGCGCTCATATGGGCGGCCTGCCTGTTGTCGGCGGCACCGCCATGGCCGCCCTCGATGTTCTCGTAGAACAGGATGTCATGACCCTGGTCGCGCATGCGCGCGGCCATCTTGCGCGCGTGGCCGGGATGGACACGGTCATCGCGCGTCGATGTGGTGAACAGGATACGCGGATAGCGGATGGCGGGCGTCACGTTGTGATAGGGCGACCAGCGCCTCAGCCATTCCCAGTCTTCCGGATTGTCGGGATCGCCGTACTCGCCCATCCACGACGCTCCGGCGAGCAGCTTGTGATAGCGGCGCATGTCGAGCAGCGGCACCTGGCAGACCACCGCGCCGAACAGCTCCGGATAGAGCGTCGCCATGTTGGCGACGAGCAGTCCGCCATTGCTGCCGCCCATGATGCCGAGCCGCGCTGGCGCGGCGACGCTCTGCGCGACGAGGTCGCGCGCGACCGCCGCGAAATCCTCGTAGCATCGCATGCGGCCGTGCTTGACGGCGGCCTGATGCCAGCGGGGACCATATTCGCCCCCGCCCCGGATGTTGGCGACGGCATAGGCACCGCCCTTCTCCAGCCAGGCCGCACCGGCGCTGGCATGGTAGCTCGGCAGCATCGGCACCTCGAAGCCACCATAGCCGACGAGCAGCGTCGGGGTGCTGGCGTCGCGGCGCAGGCCGCGCCGCGCGACGAGGAAATAGGGAACGCGGGTGCCGTCGGGCGAAGCGACGAAGCGCTGCTCGACCTGCAGGTCTGTCGCATCGAAGAGCGCCGGCAATGCCTTGACCTGTTCCGCGGGGCCGCCCTCGGCCGTTCCGTGCCGCAGGCTGGTCGGCGTCAGATAATCGGTGACGGTCAGCCAGTACGCGTCGCCCGCATCGGCATCGACGGGCGACGCGCCGACCGAGCCGTATTCGGGCAGGCCCGGCAAGGGCGCGCCGCGCCACGCGCCGTCGACGAAGCGCCAGACCGCGACGCGCGACTTGACGTCCTCCAGCGTCCCGACCAGCACGTGGTTGCGCATGGATGACCAGCCCGCAAGCGACGTCGTGGATGTCGGCGCGAATAGGACGTGGAACCTGCGGGTGCCGGCGACGAAGTCGTCGAAGCGGCAGGCCAGCAGCGAGCCAGCCGCGTAGGTCGTGCCGTCGACATGCCAGTCGTCCCGCAACACGAGCATCAGCCATTCGCGGTGCGGTTTCGCCACCGCGCTGTCGGGCTTGTCGAGGCGGACCATCGTCCCGTCGCGCAGCCAGAACACCTCCGCGCTATAGAAGGTGAGGACGCGAACCACGAAGTCGCGCTCGAAACCCTGCGTGCGCGTGCGCATTCCATAGCAGGTGACGTGCGTCGCCTCGCCCTCGGCCAGCGTCTTCGCGCTGGCCAACTCCGTGCCGCGCCGCCAGAGCTTCACGATGCGCGGATAGCCGGCCGTCGTCAGCGAACCCGGTCCGAAATCGGTGCCGACGAAGACCTCGTCGCGGGTCCGCCACGCGATCTGGCATTTCGATTCGGGGAGGACGAAGCCGCCCTCGACGAAACGCTTCGCGCGCAGGTCGAATTCGCGCACCACCACCGCATCGGCCCCGCCACGAGACAGGAGCAGCAGCGCACGGTCGTGGTCGGGCGGCAGGAAATTCGCCCCTTTCCAGACCCAGTTCTCGCCCTCCTGGCGGCCCAGCGCATCGAGGTCGAGCACGATTTCCCAGTCCGGATGGGGCTTGCGGTACTCCTGTTCCGTCGTACGACGCCACAGGCCGCGCGGGTTGGTCGCATCCTGCCAGAAATTATAGAGATGCTGGCCCTGCTTGGACGGGTAGGGAATACGCGCGTCGCTGTCGAAGATCGACAGGAGGCGCGCGCGCAATGCCTCGAAATCCGGGGTCGTCGCCAATTCGCGGGCGGAGATCTCGTTCTGCGCGCGCACCCACGTCAAGGCCGCGGCCCCGTCGATATCCTCGAGCCAGAGATAATTGTCGATGGCGGCGTCGCCGCCGGCGGCGGCATTCGCGGGAAGGGTCATGTGGCTGCGGACTGAGAAGCGACGGAACCTCGTCGTGGCGCCGGCAGGTCGAGGATCGCCCACGCCCGCAGCGCTAGCACGTGCCGATCGGGCGCTCCAGCTCGCGGCAGGGGGCGACCTGTCGACAGACGAGGCCACGCAACGTTAGGCAGTATAGCCGCGTCGAGGGCTGGGCGGCGACTGGGTGCATGACGACCGCTGCGACGAAGCCGCCGACATCCACGTAGACCGCGACAGGCCAAGATCGAGCGCAAGGCGCAGCGGCTGCCGACCACCTTCCCACGCGCCGCAGCGCCGGAACCCCGAGCCCGGGCAGACGTGACGATCCGGTCCGTCAGGCGGCTGGACCGACACCGGGCCATCGGCTGCCGGGTGCCACGCCCAGGCGAGACGCGACTCGCAAGGCGGAGGCGCGCGCGGCCGCGACGATCTCCGCCTCGTCGAGCCGCGTGGACCGGCCATGGCGCATCGTCACGCGTCCATTGACGACGACGGTGTCCGCGTTAGCGCCGTGTCCGACGGCGACCAGCTGGTGGGCCGGATCGATACCGGGGCAAAGTTCAGCGGCCAGCCTTCCCCGCACGACGATGTCGGCGCGCTTTCCAGGTTCGAGACTTCCGATGAAGCTTTCGAGTCCGGCGGCGCGCGCGCCATGCAGGGTGGCCATCTCCAGGACCTCTTCGGCACCCAGCGGCGTCCCGGCACCGCCTGCGAGGACGAACGCCAGGAACACGGCGTCACCCGCGGAACTCTGCCGCGCGGAATCCGTGCCGAGCGCCACCGCGACCCCTTGCCGCTTGAGAGCCGGCAGACGGGTCGGCTGCCGCATCGGCAATCCTCGCGACCCATAGGCGAAAGGACACCAGACGATCGACAGTCCTGACGCGACGACTGGCTCGATCTCGGCGTCGCGCAGCAGATTCATGTGGACGAACGTGGTGTTCGCACCGAGCACGCCGAGTTCCGCGAGATACTCGAAGCGGGGCCGTCCCCAACGCGCCTCCATCGCGGCGGCGAGTTCCAGGTCGAAGCCGACATGGGTGTTGACGATCACGCCCTCGCGATCGGCCATCGCCTTGGCCGCGCGCCAGAGGTCGTCGGACGCGGTGCCCTCGCCGTACAGGGCGATATGTCCATGCGCGATGCCGTCGGCGTCACGATTCCGGAACAGCTGCCCGCCGAGCAGCCGCTGACAGCGGCTCCGGTCGGGAGCGACGCGTTTGGCAAGCCGCGGACTGAGAAGGCCCGGTATTGATGCCATGAGCTCCGTCTCGTCCCAGAGATAGGGATCGGCGAGCGAGCAGCGCATGCCGGAGGCCGCGGCGGCGGCGGCGACGGCGTCCGGCTCGAATGCGCTCCCCGGTTCGACGAATGTGGTGATTCCATGCCGGAACATTTCGATGCAGGCGAGCGCGGTCGCCGCATGCTCGTCCTCGTCGCGCAACTCGGCCTTCCAGTCGGCGTAGCTTGGACCGTTACCACCACCCTTGCTCGAGTCGCCGCGAAAGTAGCCGCGACAGGTCTGCGCATTGACGTGCAGATGCGCATCCACGAAGCCGGGATGCACGATCGCGCCAGCGGCATCGATCACCTGGTCAGAGCGCCAGCCGTCCAGGATCTCGGCTTCTGGTCCTACGGCTGCGATCTTGGAGCCTCGGACCGCTATCGCGCCCGCGGCGATAACGCGCCGATGCGCGTCCATCGTCACGATCGTTCCATTGCGCAGTATGAGATCGCACGCGCTCGGTTCCATCGTCGGTCTCCCCCGTCCTTCCGTCACGCCACGTATCCGGCGCCCGCGCGCGCGCGCCAGCGCTCGAGCACGGCCATGTCGATCTCGATTCCCAGCCCTGGACCCTCAGGCGGATAAGCGAACCCATCTTCGATCCGCAAAGGTCGAACGAGGAGATCTTCCTCGTGATAGAGCACCCCGCACGTGTCGCTATCGGGTCCCAGGTTGGGCATGGCGACCCCCAGATGGATCTGCGCCGCGGTACCGATGCCGAATTCAGGCATCGAGCCGATCATGCAGGGAATCGCGGCAGCTTCGCACATCGAGAATATACGCGACGCGTTGAGCAAGCCGCCCGCTTCGGTGACATACACGTTGGCGATGTCGGCAGCTTCGGCCCTGATCGTCTGCATCGCGGATATCGGACCCCGCACGCTCTCGTCGGCCATCAAAGGCACACCGATCGCGCGACGGATCTCGGCCATGCCGGCGAGGTCATGCGCCGGCAGCGGCTGTTCGACCAGTTCGAGATCGAAGCATTCCATACGGCGGATGATGCCGACGGCATGCTTCGCGTTCGGCCACCCCATGTTGCCGTCGACGCGCAGCTTAACGTCGGGTCCGATGGCGTCACGGATCTTGCGCACCGCGGCGATGTCGCGCGCGGGGCTCTCGCTTCCGACCTTGACCTTGATGGTGCGATGCCCCGCACGCACCTTTTCCGCGGCGAGCGCGGCCATCGCCTCCGGCTCGCCGAAGGGAATCGAATAGGACAGGGGTATCCGTTCGCGGACCTTCCCGCCCAGCAGCTGGTAGACCGGCACGCCCAGCGCCTTGCCCGCTATGTCCCACAGCGCCATCTCGATGCCCGCCTTGGCCTCTTCCACGCCGTCGAGGGCCATATCGAGCTTGCGGACGAGATGGGTGATCCGCGACGGATCTTCGCCGACAACGGCCGGCGCCAGCGCGGTGTCGACGTCGCGCTGCAGCAGCGCGCCGCGCCGCTTGAACACCGACGAGACCTCGCCGATCCCCGTGATCCCCGCGTCAGTGTCGACAAACACGATCGTGTGCTGGGAGATCGCGGCCGTGCCCAAGGCGGTCCGGGTCGCGGTGCCATAGGCCTTGCGGCGCGGACACCATGCAGGAACGGTTCTGATGGCGGTGATCTTCATGCGTCTCCTCCGGAAGAACGCCGCCGACGCGGCGCCTGCTTGCTGTCCCATTGACCGGGTGTTCGGAACACTTTACGATCCTAACAGTTCCGATGCGGCGTTCAACCCTCCTCGGCGTACAGATGGACGATAACTGGCCAAGCCC
>JBIKXN010000321.1:0-4791 GCA_044355765.1 Alphaproteobacteria bacterium | reverse complement strand
ATTGGCCGTCGCCTTCAGTTCCGGGCGCTCGGTCCTGCAGCGGTCGTTGGCGAAAGGGCAGCGCGGATTGAAGGCGCATCCCTTCGGCGGATCGAGCGGGTTCGGCACCTCGCCCGCGACCGGCGTACGCGCCCGGCCTGTCATGTCCAGGTCGGGAATCGCGTCGAGCAGCATGCGCGTGTACGGGTGCTGCGGATTGGCAAAGAGCGCGCGCGCATCGGCCAGCTCGACCAACCGCCCCAGATACATCACGCCGACGCGGTCCGAGATGTGGAACACGACGGCCAGGTTGTGGCTGATGAACAGATAGGTCAGCCCCAGCTCGCGCTGCAGATCCTTCATCAGGTTCAGGATCTGGGCCTGGACCGAGACGTCGAGCGCCGAGGTCGGCTCGTCGCAGACCAGGAATTCCGGGTTGGAGGACAGGGCGCGCGCGATCGAGATGCGCTGGCGCTGGCCGCCCGAGAATTCATGCGGGAACTTCTCGCCGTCGGCCGGCGACAGCCCCACCTGGCGCAGCAACTCGTCCACGCGCCTACGGATCTCGGCGGCATCGCTCGACAGGCGATGGGCGCGGATCGGCTCGGCGATGATGTCGGCGACGCGCCAGCGCGGGTTCAAGCTGGCGTATGGGTCCTGAAAGATCATCTGGAAGCGCTTGCGCAGCGCGCGCTCCTCGGCGCGCGTCGCGAGCGTTCCCATGTCCTGCCCCTCGAACAGGATGCTGCCGCGCGTCGGGCGGTAGAGACCGACGATCAGGCGGGCGACCGTCGACTTGCCGCAACCGGATTCGCCGACGAGGCTCAGCGTCTCGCCCTTGCGGATCGCGAAGTCGATACCGTCGACGGCCTTCAGGATCAGCCGCGGCTGGCCCTCGATCACGCGGTTGAGCAGCGGCTTCGACACGTCGAAATGGCGCGCGAGGTCGCGCACCTCGATATAGGGACGGCCAGTCGCGGAGGTCATGGCGCGCTCCCCTTCGAGCCGTCGTAGAGCCAGCAGGCGACAAGCGACGCGCCGACGGGCATCGGCTCGGGCCTGTCCTGGCGGCAACGCTCGAAGACCCTGGCGCAGCGCGGGTTGAAGGCGCAGCCCCTGGGGATCGCATTCAGCCGCGGCATCGCGCCGTCGATCTGCGCCAGCCGCGCATCGGTGCGACCGACCTTCGGGATCGAAGCCATCAGCCCCTCGGTATAGGGGTGCTTGGCCGCCTTGATGACGTCGCGCACGGGGCCGATCTCGGCGATGCGGCCCGCATACATCACGGCGACGCGGTCGGCGGTCTCGGCGATCACGCCCATGTCGTGCGTCACGAGCATCACCGCCGCGCCGTGCTCGCGGCACAGCTTCTTGATAAGGGCGATGATCTGGGCCTGGATCGAGACATCGAGCGCCGTCGTCGGCTCGTCGGCGATGATCAGCTTCGGGTTTGCCGCCAGCGCGAGCGCGATCACGACACGCTGGCGCATGCCGCCCGAGAACTGGTGCGGGTAGTGGTCGATCCGCTTCTCCGCCGCAGGAATGCCGACCTGCTGGAGCAGGTCGACGGCGCGGGCATGGGCCTCGGCCTGCGAGACCGGCAGGTGGGTCAGGATGGTCTCGGTGAGCTGGCGGCCGATCGTGTAGAGCGGGTTGAGCGAGGTCAGCGGGTCCTGGAAGATCGCGCCGATCTCGCGGCCGCGGACCTTGCGCATCTCCTCGTAGGGCAGGTTGTCGATGCGACGCCCGGACAGCGAGATCGAGCCGCCGGCGATGCGCCCGGGCGGCTCCAGCAGGCCGATCACGGCGGCGCCGGTCATCGACTTGCCGGCCCCGGATTCGCCGACCACGCCGAGCACCTCGCCGGGCGCGATCGAGAACGAGATGTCGTCGACCGCGACCAGCGTGCCGCGTCGCGTCGGGAACTCGACGCGCAGGTTCTTGACTTCCAGGATGGGGGCGTCGGCCATCAGCGCAGCTTCGGGTTCAGGGCGTCGCGCAACCAGTCGCCGAGCAGGTTGACCGCGAGCACGAGGACGATGAGGGCGGCGCCGGGGAAGATCGTCATCCACCACTCGCCCGAGAACAGGAAATCGTTGCCGACCCGGATCAGCGTGCCGAGCGACGGCCGCGTCGGCGGCACGCCGACGCCCAGGAAGGACAGCGTCGCCTCGGCGAGGATCGCGAAGCCGAGGCTGAGCGTGGCGATGACCAGCACAGGCCCCATCACGTTGGGCAGCACATGGCGCAGCATGATCAGGCCGGGATGCAGCCCGATCACGCGCGCCGCCTGGACGTATTCCTTGTTCTTCTCGACCAGGGTCGAGCCGCGCACCGTGCGGGCGAATTGCGGCCAGTTGGCGATGCCGATCGCGAAGATCACGACATAGAGCGCGATCTCCGAATGAAGGTCGCGCGGCAGCGCCGTGCGCGCCAGACCGTCGATCAGCAGCGCGATCAGGATCGCCGGGAAGGTCAGCTGAACGTCGGCGACGCGCATGATCGCGGATTCGATCGAACCGCCGACATAGCCGCTCACCAGCCCCAGCGTGATCCCGACCGTCATCGCGAAGAGCACGGCCGAGAACCCGACCAGCAGCGAAACGCGCGCGCCGAACACGATCGTCGAGAGCACGTCGCGGCCCTGGTCGTCGGTGCCGAGCAGGTACCTGAGGCTGCCTTCGTCGGTCCAGGCGGGCGGCGTGAAGGCGTCGTTGAGATCGAGCGAGGCCAGATCATAGGGGTTGTACGGCGTTACCAGCGGCGCGAAGGCGGCGGCCAGCACGAAAACGGCGGTGATCGCCGCCGACACCACGACGACCGGGTTGCCGCGGAAGGAATGGAAGATGTCGCTGTCGAGCATGCGCGCGAAGGCGGAACTTGCGGCCATGGTCAATGCCCCGAGGCGGCGCCGCGATCGACGCGCAGCCGCGGATCGACGACGTAGTACAGCAGGTCGACGACCAGATTGATGGCGACGAAGAAGAACCCGACCAGCAGCAGATAGGCCGCCATCACCGGCACGTCGGCGTTGTTCACCGACTGGATGAACAGAAGCCCCATTCCGGGCCACTGGAAGACGGTCTCGGTGACGATCGCGAAGGCGATGATGCCGCCGATCTGCAGACCGGTGATGGTGATCACGGGCACCAGCGTGTTCTTCAGCGCGTGGCCGAAATGGACCGCGCGATTGCTGAGGCCGCGGGCGCGGGCGAACTTGATGTAGTCGGTGCGCAGCACCTCGAGCATCTCGGAGCGGACCAGGCGCATGATCAGCGTCAGCTGGAACAGCGACAGCGTGACCGCCGGCAGCACGAGCGCCTTGAGCCCGCTCGCGGTCAGGAAGCCGGTGCTCCAGGTGCCGAACTTCACCACGTCGCCGCGGCCGAAGGAGGGCAGCACGCCGAACTGCACGGCGAAGACCAGGATCAGAAGGATGCCGATCAGGAAGGTCGGCAGCGACACGCCGACCAGCGAGATGGTGAGGAAGAAGCGGCTCAGCCAGGAGTCGCGATGGAGCCCCGTATAGACGCCCATCGGCACGCCGATGCTCAGCGCCAGGATCGCGGCGACGAAGCTGAGCTCGAGGGTCGCGGGCAGGCGCTCGGCGAGGAGCTGGGCGACGGGCCGCGCCAGCCGGTAGGAGATCCCGAACTCGCCCTGCAGAGCTGCGAGGATGAACTTGCCGAACTGGACGTAGAACGGCTGGTCCAGGCCAAGTTCGCTGACCAGCGTCTCGTATTGCAGCCGGGTGAAGTCCTGCCCCAGCATGATGAGGACAGGGTCGCCGACATAGCGGAAAAGGGCGAAGGAGATGAAGGCCACCGCCAGCATCACGAGGACGGACTGCAGCAGGCGGCGGATGACGAAGGCGATCATGACGACCCGGTCGATGCGCGATCCCGCCCCCGGACTGGCCGGGGGCGGGAAGCAGCAAGCTTCAGTCGACCTTGACCCACTTCACCTCGAGCTGGTTGTTGGCCATGTGCACGGTGTTCACGTTCTGCCGCATCGCCCAGGGGATCATCTGGTGGTGCAGCGGGATATGCGCCACGTCCTCGCGATAGAGCCTGAGCGCGGCGTGGATCGCGGCCGTGCGCTTGGCCGGGTCGAGCTCGGTCTTCATGATGTTGATGAGCCGGTCCATCTCGGCGAGCGAGTAGCGACCGTAGTTCCAGATCCCGTTGCCGGGCTGGCCGTCGCGGGTCTGCAGCAGGCTCTGGAACGAATAGAGCGCGTCATAGGTCGGCACGCCCCAGCCAAGCAGATAGATAGAAGAGTCGTCCTTCTGGATCTTGGGGAAGAACGTCGCCAGCGGCATGGCGTTGAGCTTGGCCCGCACGCCGATGCGCGCCCACATCGCGACCACGGCCTGGCAGATCTGCTCGTCGTTGATGTAGCGGTTGTTCGGGCAGTCGAGCGTCACCTCGAAGCCGTTGGGATAGCCGGCCTCGGCGAGGAGCCGCTTCGCGCGCTCGACGTCGAAGGGCAGGCGCACATCCTCTGACTTGGTGTAGCCATTGACCTGCGGCGGGAAGAACGTCCCCGTCGGGATCGACTGGCCGCGCATCACGCGGGTATGGATCGCGTTGCTGTCGATCGCGTGGTAGAGCGCCCGGCGGACCCGCACGTCCTTGAACGGGTTCTTGCCCTTGACGTCGGCGTAGAGCAGCTCGTCGCGATGCATGTCCATCGCGAAGAAGATGGTACGCACCTCGGCGCCCTCGAGCACGCGCAGCGACTGCTTGAGGCGTGCGATGTCCTGCAGCGGCGGGTCGAGGACGAAATCCACCTCGCCGGAAAGCAGCGCCG
>JBIKXN010000320.1:0-4793 GCA_044355765.1 Alphaproteobacteria bacterium | reverse complement strand
GGACGAAGCTGATCGCGATCCAGCCGACGACGAAACCGCGACTGAAGGCCAGCGACGTCTGGGTGAAATAGGCGAGCGCGATCAGCATCAGGACCACGGCGCCCCAGGCCCAGGCCAGCCGTCCGACCTGGTCGGGCAGCCGGGACAGGTTGTCGAAGACATAGACGCGGGCCAGCTGCATCACGTTGACCGTGAGCGCCGCCGCGACGACCATCGCGATGACGTAGAGATCCGGCAGCACCAGGCTGCCATGGCGGGCCCAGTAGGATATCCAGGCGGCCAGCGCGACCACGGCGGGATCCAGCGCGCGCACGACGCCGGTCGCAAGCGTGATCAGGTCGGCGGCGACGAGTCGACGGGCCATGGCCGTAATCGCGGGGCGGGCGCTGCGGTGCCGGGCGGCACCCGGTGCGCGGCGCGCGCAGGATCCGCCCGCGCGGACTCTTAGCGTGGCGCGCGCCGCGGCGCCACGGTTTCCGGGGGCAGGGGCGGCTCGAGCCCCCTTCCCCTCGGCCGCTGCCCGCGCGACAATGCGGCGGTATCGCGATGACCGAAGCCATCGTCTCCACCCGCTCCAAGGCCGCGTGGCTCGTCGCCGCCGGGGCCGCGCTGCTCGCCATGGCGGCGCTCGGCACGCTCGGTGCGTCCTGGTTCGTCGAAGGGCAGCGCGAGCGGGAGATGCGGTCCCTCCAGCTCCGGATCGGCTCGACCGCCGACGCCCGGGCCGGAGCGATCGCCGACTGGGTGGCCCGTCAGGCCGATGCGCCCAGGGGCCTCGCCGAGAACCAGACGCTGCAGCTCTATCTTACCGAGCTCGCGCTTGCCGAGGGCGACCGGTCGAAGGTCACCGACGAAGCCGCGCAGATCGGCTTCGTCCGTAGCCTGCTGGCCGTCGCGGCGGAGCGGCTGGGCTTCGCGACCCAGCGCGCGGCCGCCGGCGTCAATGCCAATCTGGGACGCGGCGTCGGCAGCGGCGGCATCGGCTTCACGGTCCTCGATCCGTCGCTGCGCGTATTGCTGTCGACCGGAGAGCCGCTGGCGCTCGACGGACCGTTGCGCGCGCTGGCCGAGCGCGCCCTGACAGGACCGGCCTTCGATCTCGTCCCCGGCCCCGGCGGCCGGGCCCTGTTCGCCGCAGCCGCGCCGGTCGCGCCGCTGCAGGGCGACAGCGATGCCGGACCGGTGGGCGTCGTCTTCGGCCTCCGCGACGCCGAGCCCGAGCTCTTCCTTCTGCTCGAGCGCCCGCCGATGCTGGAAAAGACAGCCCAGGCGCTGCTGCTGCGCCGCGGTGCCGCGGCGGTCGATCTGCTGTCCCCGCAGCGCGACGGCACAAGACCCTTCGCGCGCCGCATCGATCTGTCTCCCGGCGGCATCGCGGAGACCTTCGCGGTTTCGGCGCCCTCCGGCTTCGCCATCCTGCCCGATCTGCGCAACGTCGAGGTGGTGATCGTCGCCCGCAACGTGCTCGGCACGGACTGGACGATGGCGCTCAAGATCGACCGCGAGGAGGCGCTGGGCGAGGTCGACAGCCGGATGCGCCGCTGGCTGCTGCAGATCAGCCTCGGCACGCTCGTGCTGGGCTTCGCGGTGATCGCGGTCTGGCGCCACGGCGCCTCAGAACGCTCGCGCGCGGCTGCGGCCGAGGCCGCGGCGATGGCCAAGCGCTTCGAGGCGCAGAGCGAATTGCTGCGCTCGGTCACCGACAGCCAGTCGGCCCGCATCTTCATCGTCGGCAAGGAAGGCCGCGTCCAGTTCGCCAACCGGCACCTGGCCGAGGATCTGGGCGAGACCGGGGCCGCGATCGAAGGCAAGCGCCTGGGCGCAGTCTTCGGGCCGGCCGGCGCGCGGCGCTACGAGGAGGCGCTGCGCACGACGCTGCAGCGGCGCACCGCGCACAGCGCGACCGAACGCATCGAGCAGGACGGCGTCGTGCGCGTCATGCGCGCCGAATTCGTTCCCGTCTCGGGCGATCAGGGCGTGGGCATGCTCGTCGTCGAGGAGGACATTACCGAGGCGGTCGTCGAGCGCGAGAAGCGCGCGCGCATCCTGCAGGAGATCGTCGACGTCCTCGTGCGTCTGGTCGACCGGCGCGATCCCTTCGCGGCGAACCATTCCAAGCGCGTCGCCGCGATCGCGCGCGAGCTCGCGATCGAGCTCGATCTGACGCCCGAGGTTGTCGAGACCGCCGAGACGGCGGGGCGCCTGATGAACCTCGGCAAGGCGCTGGTGCCCGAGATCCTGCTGACCAAGCAGGGCAGGCTGACCGACGAGGAGCACGAGCAGGTGCGCGACGCCCTGCGCCAGGGTATCGACATGCTCGCCAACATCGATTTCGGTGGCCCGGTCGTCGATACGCTGCGGCAGGCGCAGGAGCGCTGGGACGGGTCCGGCCCCGGCCATCTGGCGGGCGAGGCGATCCTGATGTCGGCGCGGATCATCGCCGTCGCGAACGCCTTCGTGGCGATGACCAGCCCGCGCGCCCACCGTCCCGGCGTCGGCATCGACGAGGCGATGGGCCAGGTCCAGGGCGGCGCCGGCAAGGGGTTCGACCGGCGCGTGGTCGCTGCGCTGGTGAACCTGATCGAAAACCGTGGCGGGCGGACGCGCTTCGCGGTCTGAGGCGGCCATGATGCCGCGTGGCGGTGCCCAGGCACCGCGGCCCGCGCCCGACGGCCTGGCGATTTACGCGGTCGGCGACATCCATGGCCGCCTCGATCTGCTGATCGAGCTGCAGGCACGGATCCTGGCGGACGCGGCGCGCCGCCGGGCCGCGCGGCGGGTCGTCGTCTATCTCGGCGACTATGTCGATCGCGGCCCGGATTCGCGCAGCGTGCTCGAGCGGCTGACGGCGCGACCGCTGCCGGGCTTCGACTCCGTCCATCTGCGCGGCAACCACGAGCAGATGATGCTCGATTTCGCCGACGGCAGCGGTCGCGGCATGGCCTGGTTCCCCAATGGCGGGGGCGAAACGCTCGCGAGCTACGGTCTCGACGCGCCCGCCGGCGGATTGCGGCCGACACCGGACGCAGCTGCCAGGCTGCGCGCGGGGCTCCTGGCGGCCCTGCCGACGTCGCACGACGCGTTTCTGCGGGCCCTGCCCGCATGCCACCGGATCGGCGACTATGTCTTCGTCCATGCCGGCATCCGGCCCGGCGTCGCGCTGGCGGATCAGTCGGAGGTCGACATGCTGTGGATCCGCGAGCCGTTCCTGGGTGCGAATACGGAGCATGGTTTCGTCGTTGTCCACGGGCACACGGTCTCGCTGGCGCCGCAGATCCGCACCAACCGGATCGGCATCGATACCGGCGCCTACGCGACCGGCGTGCTGACGGCGCTGGCCATCGAGGGCGGTCGCGTCGACATCCTGCATACCGCGCCCTGAACCTCCCTGCCGCCGCGCGCTTGACCTGCGGGCGCGGCCGGGCTTCCTTCGCGCCGCCCGGCCGTCCGGAACGGCGCGGCCAACCAGCGGAGTCCCGAGCCCATGGCATTCTCCAAGCGCATCCTGGTCACCGGCGGAGCCGGCTTCCTCGGCTCGCATCTATGCGAAAGGCTGCTGGCGGCCGGCAACGAGGTGCTGTGCGTCGACAACTACTTCACCGGCCGACGCCAGAACGTCGCCCATCTGCTCGACGACAAGCGCTTCGAACTGATGCGCCACGACGTCACCTGGCCGCTCTATGTCGAAGTCGACGAGATCTACAACCTCGCCTGTCCGGCCTCGCCGATCCACTACCAGTTCGATCCGGTGCAGACGACCAAGACCTCGGTGCACGGCGCGATCAACATGCTCGGCCTCGCCAAGCGCGTGAAGGCGAAGATCTTCCAGGCCTCCACCTCGGAGGTCTATGGCGATCCCGAGATCCACCCGCAGCCGGAATCCTATCGCGGCAGCGTCAATCCGATCGGCCCGCGCGCCTGCTACGACGAGGGCAAGCGCTGCGCCGAAACGCTGTTCTTCGACTATCACCGGCAGCATCGCGTGCGCATCAAGGTCGCGCGCATCTTCAACACCTATGGCCCGCGCATGCATCCCAACGACGGGCGCGTGGTGTCCAACTTCATCGTCCAGGCGCTGAAGGGCGAGCCGATAACGATCTATGGCGACGGCCAGCAGACGCGGTCCTTCTGCTATGTCGACGACCTGGTCGAAGGCTTCGTGCGGTTGATGGACTCGCCCGACGACATCACCGGTCCGATGAATCTCGGCAATCCCGGGGAATTCACGATCCTGGAGCTGGCCGAAAAGGTGATCGCGCTGACCGGCTCGAAATCGACCATGATCCGCAAGCCGCTGCCCGCCGACGACCCGATGCAGCGCCAGCCCGATATCTCCTTCGCGCGCCGCGCCATCGGCTGGGAGCCGAAGGTCCAGCTGGAGGACGGGCTGAAGCGGGCGATCGCGTATTTCGACACGCTGCTCGGCGGCGGGACCGTGCGCCGCGCCGCGGCGGTCAGGCGCCAAGCCAAGCGTCCAGCTGCGCCGCGACGCGCCGGCGGTAAGCGGCCCAGGTGAATTCGAGCGCACGGCGGCGCGCCGCCTCGGACATCGCGGCGCGCAGCGCCGGATCGGCGTGCAACCGCTCGATCCGCCCGACCAGCGCGTCCACGTCGCGGATCGGCACCACATAGCCCTCGACGCCGTCGCGCACCACCGCGCCGGCGTTCGGCGTCGTGACCACCGGCAGCCCGCTCGCCAGCGCCTCGTAGGTGACGAAGGCGGAACCCTCGTGCAGCGAGGGATAGGCGAAGATGTCGGCGTCCTGGAACAGCGCGTGGACCTCGTGGAAGGG
>JBIKXN010000027.1:0-15656 GCA_044355765.1 Alphaproteobacteria bacterium | reverse complement strand
CTCTGCCGCGAGCGACAGGATCGGCCTCAGCGCTGCCGGGTAGGGCGAAGCGCGGTCAAGCCTCGGATTCGGGACGACGCGGGCCGGCAGAGGCGCACCGGACGGCGTAAAAAGCGCGATCATGGGTGCAGGGTAGGTCGGAAGACGGGCCTGAGGGAATGCTTCCTGGAACTGTCCCGTGATGGGCCGTCCGGCATGTCCGGCTCCGAGCGATGCGGTTTGGCCGGCCTGAGATAGGCGCATCGCGGAAGATATCTGCCGGTCAATAGCCCTTGCCGGCCATGCAGCGGTCGCGGGCCTCACGGCCAGCCTGCATGACCTGCGCGTCGGATCGCCCCTGCCTCATCGCCGCGGCTATCGCCGAGTCGATGATGGGGCGGCACGATTCGAGATCCCTGCTCGTCGACCCCGACGAACCCGTTCCGGTGCCGGAGCGCTGGCAGGCGTAGAGGCAGCTATTGGCGGATCTGGCGCATTCGTCGGGCGACTTGGCGCGCTACGCGACGGTGCAGGCGCGGAAGCCGTCGGCGCAGGACCGCCTGCAACTCTCATAATCGGCAAATGCGTCCCGCGACGTGAACGACATCGCAAGCGCACATGCCACGAACCCGAGGAGAAGCGCGGATATCCTCATCTGGTCTCCCGCCTGCAGCGACCTCCGGAGACTACCGGGACACAAGCTCCATGTCTGCCATCGGGCCGGATGCGAAGCGTCGCGGCGCGCGCCTGGAACCGGCCTATCCGCGCTTCAGCATCGCCCCTATCGACCAGCAGGGACCGCAGACGCTTGCCGGTCGCGGCGACGCCGCTTGGGATGGCGATTATCTGACGGACACCCATGACAGCCGCGGCCCTGCTGTTGTCGTCTGCTTACGGCGCCGCCCGGTTCGTCGCTTCGCGGCAGCGTGCGCAAGGTTTCCCGCGCCAGCGCGATTGCGCGGGCGATGGCCACGCCGCTGCACTACGTCAAGAACATCCGCTGGCCGGAGGCACAGCGCCTGGTGCGGGCCGGGCGCGCCTCGATCAACGCCATCGCCTTCGACGTCGGGTATGGCAGCCCCAGCCAGTTCAGCCGTGAATACGGGCGCAAATCCGGCGTGCCGTCGGGGCAGGATTTGATGGCGGCGGGCCGCGCCGACCGGCCACACCGAAGTCACAGCGAAATCATCCGAAAGCTGCATTGACTTGTATTTGATTGGATTGCGACCGTCGGACGAGCCCGGATGCGGCAGGCCAATCGCAAGCCAGGGGCATCGAAGAACGGCAGCTGGCGATGTCGTCATGGGCGTGTCGCATCGCCAAGAAGGCATCGGTCCCAGCACTGGGGGGGACATCGATGATCGCATTTTCCGGACATGTCCGGACCGCGTCTCTTGCAGCCGCGGCATTGAACGGCAGCTGCAACGCATTCCGACCGGGTTCGTCTACCGAAGGTCGGCTGACGGTCGCACGACCGGAAAGCGTCCTGCTGGCACAACTCGAGCAAATGCACCTGTTTGCCGCGACCGCCCGCGGTGACCTTTGCGCGAAATACGTGATCATCACCGGCGACCCGTCGCCGGATCCAAGAAACTGCAGCGCAGCGATCGAGAAGGCGGTCTCAACCCAGGCTTCCAGCAGCCGATCGGCTTCCGCGGCGCTTGCCCGCGCCGATGCGCGGTTCGATGCCAAGCCCCCCGCGGACGCGAATCGCGTCGACTGGCTGGAAAAGGAAAAAGAGATCCGCCAGCTGGAAGCCAGCTTGGCGACGCCGGCGCGCGCGCGCAGGGCGGCAGCCATGACGATGCGAAGAACCCGGCCACGTTTGGCCGTCGTGTCTGGACGCGTCGCGATCTGTAGCACTGGACGGAAGTAGAGGGCGCGCATCATGACGGATCCTTGCGCAGATCCCGATCCGAATGCCCCGCCCGTCTTTCTTCTGGGGCTGACCATGGCCGGGGCGATTTCCGCCGGCGCCTACAATGCCGGGGCATTCGATTTCCTGATCGAGGCGCTGGAGGCGTGGGAACGGCGCAAGCGTCAGCTGCGCGACGACGGCACGCGGCGCGAGGATTGGGACGTACCTTCGCACGATGTCGTGATCCCCGTGATGTCCGGGGCTTCGGCAGGCGGCATCACGGGCGCGCTCGGCCTCGTCGCGCTGGCCGATCAGGCATCACCGCGCAGGTTGGCGGTCGCCGGCGTCGGAAACGTCACGACGACGCTGCCGCGGCTCTACCAAGCCTGGGTGCAGCTTCCATGCCTCGTCAGCGGCAGCGGCGGCAACGATCTGCTCGGCACGGCGGATCTGGCCGAATTGGCGCCCGGCCAGGCCGCACCCGCGCTGCTCGACACGAGCATATTGTGGGAGATCGCCGAGCGATCGTTGAGCGGCATCGCCGTCTTCGCGCCGCCGCGGCCATATCTGGGCGCGCGGATCGACCTGTTTCTGACCCACACCAATCTGCGTGGCGTCCCCTACGCGATCAGCTTCGCCGGCGCCGATCCCGAAGACGGCTACGAGATGATGACGCACGCCGACAGGGCCCATTACCGGGTCGCGGGAATCGGCAGCCACGCGGCCTTCTCCAGCCGATGGGCGAGCGACGATCCGGCGCGGGACATTTCCGTCGCGACCCTCCCGACCGGACGAGCCCTGCCGCCCCATTGGGCGCGCTATGCGGTCGACGTTCTGGCGAGCGGCGCCTTTCCGCTCGGTCTCGCCGCCCGCGCGATCGGGCCGGGGCCTACGCTCGCGGATTATGGGGAGCGTCAATGGCCGATGGACTGCGGCGGCGGGCCGGGCGCCGGGGCGCGTTTCACCCTCGCGCCGAAATACCCGGCGACGGTCGCGTGCGATTCCGCACGGACGCTCGACTATGTCGCCGTCGATGGCGGGCTGATCAACAACGAGCCATTCGAACTCGCCCGCTGGACGCTGATGAAGACCCCGCCGAACGGCAATGCGCGCGATTCGCGCCGTGTCGACCGCGCCGTCTTGATGATCGATCCGTTCCCGGAGGCGCCCGATTACGAGGTCCTCGGTAAGCTCGACGGCGCCCTGACCACCGTGATCCGCCGCATCCTGCCTGCGCTCAAGGACCAGGTCCGCTTCAAACCCGCGGATGCCGCGGCGGCGCTGGACGAGACGATCTACAGTCGCTTCCTGATGACGCCGCGGCGCCGCGACGCCGACGGTGTCTTGCAGGCGAATCCACTTGCATGCGGCCTGCTCGGCGGATTCGGCGGCTTCCTGTCCGAGGCGTTCCGCGCGCATGACTACCAGCTGGGACGCAACAACGCGTATCGCTTCCTCAAAAACCATTTCGCGCTGCCGATGGACAATCTGGTCTTGGCACGGGGCTATGACGGGGACGCTTCTCTTCTCGGCCGCTTCGCCTTGCAGGACAAGGGCGGGACATTCCGCCAGATCATCCCTGTCCTTCCGCCCGAACCCGAGATTCCGTGCTGGCCGCGCGTCGATCGCGGAACCGTCGAGACGATGGTCGCGCGCGCCGTGGCGCGCGCCGATGCCGTGTTCGCCAATCTCGCGGCGACCGTTCGCTCGCGGCTCATGCGCTTCGCCGCGACGGCCGGCTGGACGATTTTCGCACGCAGGCGCATCGAGGCCTTCATCCGCTGGACCGTCCTCGAGGATCTGATCCGCCGCGACCAGCTGCAGGAAACCTGGATTGCCGGAAAGCCGCGGGAGCAGCGTCTGGTCCTTTCGGCGCTCGCCGATCCCGCCTACGACTTCCGCACCGCAGCGGGAATCGCCGCGCAGCACGGGCTCGGTGCCGGCGAGGTGGACCGCGTCCTCGCCGAACTGCATGCGCTGCATCCCGGCTTGATCCGGGAAGGCCCGCGGGCCGTCGACAATGCGCCGAGCTTCACGTTCGGGGAACGCAAGCCGGGCTTCCTGGGGCGTCTTCCCGGCGTCGCACAGGCAAGTCGCTGGTTCGCCGCACCGGCGATCGGCTGAAGGAGGCGCAGATGGATGTCGGCAATGCGCGCGGCGCGTTCGACACTGGCAGCATGGCACCGCCGCCTGCCGCGCACTGGCGCGCCTGCGCGCCGCCGGTCTAGACCCCCTCGACCAGCAGCAGATCGGTCTGGGCCGCCGCCTCGCGCAGCTTTCGGGCGGCGGTGTATTCCGGCGATTCGTAGAAGCGGCGCGCCGCGTCAAGCGAGTCGAACTCGATGACGACAGCGATGCCGTCCAGCTCGCCCTCGCGTCGCTCCGGGCGCGGATCTCGCGCCAGGACCTTGCCGCCATGCGCCGCTATCGCCGTGCCAGCCGCCGCCTTGAACCGCTCGTATCCCTGCTGGTCGCGAACGCGTATGGCCGCCACCACATATCCTTTCGGCATCCGACGATCTCCTCTGGCCGATCTTGCGCATATCCCTTCAGCGCGCCGCGGGCTGCGCCACGGCGGCGATTTTGCGCCTGCTCATTTTCCACGCATAATCCGACGTTTTCCAGAAGCGATCCCGGAGATCCGTCGATCATGGCTACGCATCCCTCCGTCACCGCGCGCGACCTGGTCGGCGTCCTCGGCATGGTGCCGACGCCGTCCGTCGCCGGAGCCGATCACTGGTCGTGCGAGAACTCGGTCGACCTGGACCAGACCGCGCGCATGACGCGCATGGTGCTCGATGGCGGCGTGCGTATCCTGCTCACCAATGGCAGCCTCGGCGAGGGCGCGACCTTGCTCGAGCACGAACTTTGCGACTTCACGCGCTGCATCGCCGAGGTGCTGCGCGGGCGTGGTCTGGTCTTCGCCGGCGTGACGACCCTCAACACCCGCGAGACGATCCGCCGCGCGCGCGCCGTCCTCGCCGCCGGCGCCGATGGATTGTTCCTCGGTCGGCCGATGTGGATGTCGCTCGATCCGCAGGCGATCGTCCGCTACTACGCCGACATCGCCGAGGCGCTGCCCGGCGTGCCGCTGGTCGTCTACGACAACCAGTTCGCCTTCAAGGCCAAGATCGACACGCCGACCTATGCGGCGCTGAGCCGGATCCCGTCGGTGATCGGCGCCAAGCATATCGGCGGCCCCTCGATCGCCGACGATCTGCGCGCCGTCGAGGGCCGCATGCGCATCCTGCCGATCGACACGCAATGGGGCGCGTTGGCGCGGGCCTTTCCCGACGCGGCCCTCGCGTGCTGGTCCGGAAACGCCGCCGATGGCCCCGAGCCCCTGGCCGCGCTGGCACGGGCGGTCGCGGCCAGGGACTGGAACCGCGCAGACTCCATTTCGGCGCGTATGGCCTGGGCGCAGGCACCGATGTTTCCGGGCGGCAAGCTCGAGAACTTCGTCGACTACAACATCCCGATCGCCCATGCCCGTCTTGCCGGCTCGGGGCTGGTCGGATCCGGCCCGCCGCGCCCGCCCTATATCTTCGCGCCCGAGGGTCATCTGGAGGGCGGCCGCGAGACCGGTCGCCGCTGGGAAAGTCTGCGCCGCGAATTCGGCGGGTAGCCGCCCGCGACGGGCGGGTGCGACGGTTCGCGCCCGCTCCCGGGTCGCCTCGATGCGCGACAGGTTGAGCGCGCGTCCGGCCTCGATCTGTTCGGCCGGAATCGACTGCGCGCCGGGGCGCAGGGTTTCGGTGGCATAGGCGCCGAGATCGATCACCCGCGCCGCATGGTTGGCGTCGAGGCACAGGCCCAGGTCAGGCAACGCGAAGAAGATCACATAGAGCTGAATCAGCAGCGGCGTGTTGCGGATCAGCTCGACATGCGCCCGCACCGGCCCGCGCAGCGCGAGCGGGCCTGTGGCAAGCACATAGGCGCAGATCGCCGCCCCGATGCGCTTGCCGACCGGATCGGCCGGCCCGCTGATATTGGTGCGGGCCAGTCCACAGATGACGATCGACAGCGCGCAATGCGGCCACGACAACCGCACCGTCCTCGCCCGCCCGTTGCATCGGCCCATGGATTCTGGTTCGATTTGGCGTCGGCAGGGGTCGGCCCGGGGGGGCGTCATGCGTGATCTTGGCTTGGGTCGTCTGCGGGCGGCGCTGATCCTGTGCGCCGGTCTCTCCGCGCCGGTCGCGCATGCGCAGGACGCCGCCAGCCACGCGGTCGGGGTCGACATCGCGCTGCGCATAAACGCGGACCATACGGGCGAGATCCTCGAGACGCGGCGCATCCGCGTCGAAGGCGGCACCTCCGCGCCGCAGCGCCTCGGCCAGCAGACCGACAGCTATATCGAGGGGATGCAGGACTACGCGCTGGTCGAGGCCTATACGCTGAAGTCCGACGGTCGGCGGGTCGAGGTCGATCGGGCGTCGGTGATCACGCGCGACGCCGCGCACGAGACCAACGCCGTCTATCTGCGCGACGTGAAGGCCGTCACCATCCTGTTCGCGGATGTCGCGCGCGGCGACACGCTGGTGATGACCACCCGCAAGACGATCCGCGCCACCGTGTTTCCCGGCCAGTTCCAGCTCATGCTGCCGCTACCGCGCTCGGTTCCCTATGCGGACTCCACCATCCGCGTGCGCGCGCCGGCCAGCGTCGGGCTGGCCGTAGGCGCCACGGGGTTCGAGCATGCGATCGAGGAGGAAGGCGAAGAGATCCGCCATGTCCTGACCTATCGCCAGCGACCGGTTGTCGGTGCCGAGGAGCGCATGACATCGGCGCTCGACCGCGATCCGCGCGTGTCGCTGTCGACCTTCGCCGACTACGAGCATATGGCGCGCGCCTATTGGGCCGAGACGCGTGCCGCGATCGCGACGACGCCGGAGATCCGCGCGCTGGCCGACGAGATCACGCGGGGGATCGCGGACAAGGCCGGCCAGGCTGCGGCGATCTCGCGCTGGATCAAGACGAACCTGCGCTACGTCAACGTGCAGCTGGGCTCCAACCGGGTCGTGCCGAATCATGCGACGGCCGTGCTCAGGAATCGTTTCGGCGACTGCAAGGACCACGCGGTCCTGATGTCGTCGCTGCTCGCCGCCAAGGGCATCGCCTTCGAGCATGTGCTGATCAACGCGGGCAACGCCTACACGCTGCCCGAACCGGCGACGCTCGGCTTCATCAACCACGTCCTGCTCTACCTGCCCGAACTGGGGATATACGAGGATCCCACCGTCGCGCTTGCCGCCTTGGGCGGCCTCAACGCCGAGTCCTACGACAAGCCGGTGCTGCATATGTCGGACGCCGGCGTGCGGCGAGCGCGCACGCCGCCGATGTCGTCCGACGACCATGTCTCGGTCCGGCGCACGCGCCTTGTCGTCGCTGCCGACGGCGCCGTCTCCGGCGACAGCGTGCAGACGGCGACCGGAGTGTTCGCGATCGGCGCGCGCAGCGCCGTCGCATCGCTCCAATGGGCGGGCCTGGACAAGGCCGCCGAGACGACGCTGCGCAACGCCGGAACGCCGGGGCGCGGCCGGATCGACATCGGCGCGCCCGAGGCGCTCGAGCCGAGCTACGAGATGCGCGCGCGCTTCTCCTACGACGCGCGCCTTCCGGTACGGCCCCAGGCGTCCGCGCAGATCCCCACCGGGCTCGGAACGCTGGTGCGGCCGGGCGCGTTCCTCTTCGCCGGCCGTCTTCCCGGCCGAAGGCTGCCGTTCACATGTTTCGCCGGACGTCAGATCGAGGAGATCGCGGTCGAGTTCGCGGCGGGTCTGCCCCTGCCCGAGCCGATCTCCGATCGGCGGATCGAGACCGCGGCGCTGGTCTATACCGTGGCGCATCGTCTGGAGGGCCGGACGATGACCTTGCGGCGGGAGTTGGTCTCGCGCGTGTCCGGGCAGGTCTGTCCGCCGGAAACGGAAGCGGAGATCGCGTCGCCCCTGGCCCAGGTCGCCGCCGACAATGCGATGCAGATGCGTTTCGCGGCCCTGCCTGCCGACACCGCAGCCTCGCAGGTGGCGGCGCTGCGCCGCGCGGCGGTCGTGGGCGAACCGCTCGCGCTCGATTTCGTCCAGGCCCTCGATCCCGCCTGCGCGACGATCGGCGTCGCGCGTGTCGCCGCGGCGCAGCCGCCTGGGCGCGGTACGCTGGAGATCGAGCGGCGCTCGGGATTCGTGACCCACGGTACCGGCGACCCGCGTGCGGCCTGCAATCATCGGCGCGTCGACGGCGTGGCGATCACCTACCGGCCGGAGCCCGGCTATCAGGGGCCCGACAGCGTGACGATCGACATCGTCTATGCCGATGGCTCGACGCGCCAGCGGCGCTACGCCATCGCGATCGGGCCGGTGCCCGAGCCGCGCATGGTCCGACGCGCGGCCGTCGCCGGTCAGCGCACGCGGGTCGGTTTTATCTACGATGTCGAGCGCGACTGCGCCTCTCTGCCCTTCGGCGCCATCCGCGTCGTCGAGCCGCCGCGGTACGGCGAGGCGACGATCGAGCCCGGCACCGGCTTTCCCGCCTATGAGCGCGGCAGCTTGCGCGCCGCGTGCAACGATGTCAGGACCCAAGGCGCCGATGTCGTGTATCGGTCGGTCGACGGCCATGTCGGCGAGGATTCGCTGACGGTCGAGATCGTCCATGCCGATGGGCGGCAGCGGCGTCTGCGCTACGCGATCGACGTCAAGTGATCGCCCGACGGCACGCTTCACGCGCGCGTGGCCTCGTAACCTCCGCGGTGCATTCCGGCTCACAGGATCGCTCGCGCCTGCGTGCCTCGCCCCATCCCCGAACGGGGATGGCCGCGGCGTTGCGCCTGGGAGAGGGTCCGGCCACCAGGACGAACAGTGGCGCTGGCTCGCGGTCTTGCGTCGTGCGCGGCCGGTTGGCATGCGATCGGGTCGCGGCGCGGACGGGATGGCCGCTCGCAGGGGATGGCAACGGATATGAAGGAAGACTTGGTCAAGCCTAGATGGCGGCGGCTCGGCTCGATCCAGCTCTATGTGCTCGTGTCGGTTCTGGGCGTCCTCGCCTCTACCTTCTTCCTCTATTACAGGGTCTCGACCTATCACAGCACCCGCGAGAACCTCGTCTGGGTGGGGACCGCCGCCGAAATCGAACTGGCGCGATACGGCACGGCGCTGCTGCGCGTGGCGAGCACTGCGGGCCGTTCGACGGCGGCGCTGGCCGATGCCCAGTTCCGGTTCGAGATCCTGCTCAGCAGGCTCGGTCTCTACGAGGCCGGTCAGGTCCATGCGGCGATGACCGCCCATCCGGACGGACCCGCGGTGCTAGCGCGCATCAGGACGATCGAAGCGGCGATCGATCCGGCGCGGATCGCCGACTGGACGCCCGAGCAGATGCAGGCACTCGAGTCGCGCATCGCCGTCGCGGTGCTGATCCTGCGCGAGGCGTCGCTGATCCTGCTCAGGCGCGAGGAGGTCGACGGGCGCGATCTGCTCCAGGCGCTCGACGCCAGCGTCGTCGTCTCGGGCGCGTTCGTGGTAGTGGGCGCGCTGCTGCTGCTCTCTCTCCTGCGCGCGCGCGGCGAAGCGCAGCGCACGGCCGAACTTGCGCGCGCCGCCGCCGAGGCCGCGCGCCACGCCGCCGCCGAGCGCCGCGCGATGGGTCGACTGCTCGACATCCTCGAACATCTGCCGGTCGCGATCCTGACCACCGGTCCGGACAGCACGATCCGGTGGATCAACGCCGCGGCGCGCGAGATCTTCGGGATCGAACCAGATCGCGCGAAGGGCCGCGCGCTGTCGGACTTCCTCCCGCCGCTCGCCGACACGACCGGCATGGGGGCGGCGGCGCTGCGCGCGGCCGTCGCGGCCGACCCGCTGCGCACGACCGCGCTGCGCTCCGACGGCACCGCGTTCCCGGCCGAGGCGGTGGTGGCGGCGAGCGACGCGCCGGGCGAGGCGTCGCTGGTGTGGATGGTCCGGGACATCACGCAGCAGGTCCTGCACGAGCGGCGCCGGCAGGAGGTCGAGGCGGACAAGCGCCGGGCGCAGCGGCTCGAATCGCTGGGCACGCTGGCTGGCGGCATCGCCCACGAGCTCAATTCGCCGATCCAGTTCCTGACCGACAACACGGATTTCCTGCGCAACGCCTTCGCAGACATGGCGGCGACGATCGCGGAGCTGCGCGCGGCCGTGCCGATGGAACGATATGCCGAGATCGAAGCGCGGTTCGAACTCGGCTTCCTGCTCGCCGAGATTCCCCAGGCGGTCGCGCAGTCGCGCAGCGGGCTCGAGCGGATCGCCGACATCGTCCAGGCCACGCGCCGGTTCCTCCACCCCGCCAGCGCCGCGATGGAGGACAACGACATCAACCAGATCGTGCAGACCGCAGTGCTGTTGTCGCGCAACCAATGGCGCTACGTAGCGGACCTTGACCTGGAGCTCGCCGCCGACCTGCCGCGCGCGCGTTCGAATGCCGGCGAGCTGAATCAGGTCCTGCTCAACCTGATCGTCAACGCGGTCCATGCGATCGAGGACAGGGGCGGCGGCATGGGCAGGATCCTGATCTCCACCCGACGCGCCGCCGACGGCGTCGAGTGCAGCGTCTCCGACAGCGGGATCGGCATCGCCCCGGAGCTGCGGGAGAAGGTCTTCGACCTGTTCTTCACCACCAAGGGTCCCGGTCGCGGAACCGGCCAAGGCCTGGCGCTGGTCCACTCGATCGTGACCCAGGTCCATGGCGGACGGATCGGCTTCGAAAGCGAACCCGGCAACGGCACGACCTTCCGCTTCACTCTGCCGGCCACGCCCGCCGCGCGTGACGGCGAAGCGCCGCCGCCCGGGCCGGCGCCCGCGATGCCGGCGCCCGTGGGCTGAGGCGCGGCAGCCGCCGCGCGCCGCCGGTCCGGGTCACTCCCAGCCCGGCGGATCGAGATCGAAGCCGCCGAGCTCCGCTTCCAGACGGCGCAGGATGGACAGCAGCAGCGCGTCGGCACCTGCGCGCGCAACCAGCTGCACGCCGGGCGGCGGCTGCAGGCCCGGCGCAGGAACGGGGATGCTTGCCGCAGGCTGGCCGCTGGCGTTGAAGGCGGCCGTGAAGACGGCCAGAGGCACGGCGCGCGCAAGCACCGCGGCAGGATCGTCGCCGCGTCCGATCCCGGTCTCGGGTGCCGCGCAGGCCACGGTCGGGCTCACCAGCAGGTCGGCGTCCCCCCACCATGACGCCAGCCGCGCCGCCAGACTTTCCCGGCAGGCCATCGCCTCGGCATGCGATATGCCGCGGCCCGCCACGCGCAAGGCGCGCGTCACCGGCTGCAGGCGCCGGTGCAGGAAACCCGGCAGCGGCAGTCCCGCGAACACGCGCTGCCACAACGGCAGGAAGTCGGGCGCGCGCAAAGGCGGCGGCGCTACCGTCTCGACATGCGCGCCCGCCGCCGCGAGCGCGCCCGCCACGCGTCGCGTCGCATCCGCCAGCGCGACGGGCACCGGACCGACGCCGGGCTCCGCGGTGTCGGTGAGGACGTGCACGCGCAGGCCGCGCGGCATGTCGCTGCGGTCCTCGAAGCGCGTATCCGTAGCGAGTACGCGCAGCAGCGCGCAGGCGTCGTCGACCGATCGGGCGACCGGACCCTCGGTCGTCAGTCCCAGCCTTTCGAGGGGCGACGCGTGATGGAGCGCGCCGCGCGACGCCTTGAAGCCGAACACGCCACACAGCGCCGCGGGGATTCGGATCGAGCCGCCGCCGTCGCTGGCGTGGCCGAGCGGCAGAAGTCGCGCGGCGACCGCCGCTGCGCTGCCGCCGCTGCTGCCGCCGGCGCTGCGCGTCTTGTCCCAGGGGTTGCGCGCCGACGGACCGGTGTCGGGATCGGTGAAGGGCATCGCGCCGAATTCCGACGTGGCGAGCTTGCCCAGGATCACGGCGCCCGCCGCGCGCAGGCGCCTTACATTGGGCCCGTCGAGTGGCGACCAGAAGCCGGCCAGCGCGCGCGAACCGGCTCGCATCGGCATGCCGCGCACGGGATAGAGATCCTTCACGGCGAGCGGCAGACCGGCGAGCGGCGATCGCGGTGCGCTGCCGCGCCGCCGCGCGTCGTCGAATTCCCTGGCCGCGCGCATCGCGCGCGCGGCTGCCACATGGCTGAAGGCGCCGAGCCCGGCGCCGTGGCGTTCGATCCGCGCCAGGAAGGCGGCGGTCGCTTCGGCGCTCGAGATCTCGCCGACGGCGATGCGTCGCGCGAGCTCGGTGGCGCGCAGACGATGGAGGTCGCTCACGGCGCGCGGCCGCGCGTCAATCGGTGGCGTCGGCCGCGCCGCGCTGGCGCTTGACCAGCGCTCGGCGGCGTTTGGAGTCCAGGCGGCGCGCCCGGCTGCCGGCGGTGGCCCGGGTCGGCACGCGCTTGCGCGGCGCGATCGCCGCCGCGCGCAACAGTTCGAGCACGCGGCCCAGCGCGTCCTCGCGATTCGCCGACTGGGTACGCAGGGACTGCGCCTTGACCACCAGAATCCCGGCCTCCGTGAGACGGCGTCCGGCGAGCGCGACGAGCCGGGCGCGCATCGCCGCGTCCATCCCGCGGACGCGGCCGATGTCCAGACGCAGGGCGATCGCGCTCGAGACCTTGTTGACGTTCTGACCACCGGGGCCCGAGGCGCGGATGCCCTCGACCTCGAGATCCTCGTCGTCGAGCGTCACGCCGGGGGCAATGGGGTGAACGGCCATGCCCGTGATCCTAGGCCGGATCGCAGGCCCGTCAAACCGCGCGGCCTCATCGCAGCATCCACAGCACGCAGAGCGTGGCGGCGACGAGCTGGGCGAGCGTCAGCGGCAGGCCGATGCGCAGGAAGCGCATGAAGCCGAGCGGGTGGCCGGCCTTGGCGGCGATGCCCGCGGCGACCACGTTTCCGGCGGCGCCGATCACCGTGGCGTTGCCGCCGAGCGTGGCGCCGAACATCATCCCGACGAAGACCGGGATCAGATGCGGCGGCCAGGCGGTGAAGGCGTTGCCGGTCGCTTCCTCGGGCACGATCTCGAGTTCGACGAAATACCCCTTCACGATCAGCAGCAGTCCGATGACGACCGGCACGTTGGGCAGCGCCATCGACAGCGCCCCCACCACCCAGATCATCGCGATCGCCGCGAGCGCGGTCCGGGTGCCGAAGACCTCTGTCATCAGGGCCGACCCGCCATGCAGCCATCCCGTGTGGATCAGCGACTGCACCATCATGAACATCGTCGCGATGAAGATCAGCGTGCGCCAGTCGATGTCCACCAGCACGGCCGCGGGTGGTTCGACGCGCAACCCGTAGATCGCCAGCAGGCCGAGCGACGCGCAGATGAAGGCGGCCTCGGGCGGGCTGATCCCCTGCGCGTCGCCCCACACGAACAGGAACACCTGGAGCGCGAATATGGCGAGCGCGGCGGCGATGTAGACCGGGCGCTGCAGCGGCGGCGGCCGGTCGTTCTCGGCCGCGTCGCCGCGTGCCGCCCAGGACCCGCGCAGCACCACGAGGCTCGCCAGGAACAGCGCGCCCATGGCGACGAAGGCGAATGGCGCCACGCTGTGCATGTAGGTATCGAAGCTCATGCCGATGCCGGACCCGACGATGAAGGTCGCAGGGTCGCCGACGAGGGTGAACAATCCGGCCGAATTCGCGATCGCCACCAGGAAGACCAGCGGCGGGACCGGGTCCAGGCCCATGCGCTCGCATGCCCGCAGCAGGATCGGCGCGAAAAGCAGGATCACCGTCGCGTTCGGCAGGAAGGCGCAGGTCGGGATGGCCGCCAGCGCGAAGGCGATCAGCAGCCGTGCGCCCCCGCCCCGCGCGAAGCGCACCAGCATGTAGCCCAGCCGGTCGAACAATCCCGTCGGGGTGAGAATGCGTACCAGCACCATGCCGCCAAACAGCAGGCACAGCGTCGGGCCGGCCGCGCTTGCGCCCGAGATCAGATCCGCGGGATCGAGGACGCCCGCGGCCAGCACCGCGGCGACGGCAAGCATGCCACCGACCGCCAGATCGATCACGTCGAGCACCAGCGCGACGATAAGCGCCAGGAACACCGCCAGCGCGAACGCGGCGTGGAATTCGATCGGGATCATGACATGCTCTCCTGCGGACCGGCCGGACGGGGCGGCGGCTGGCTCCCGGGGACAGATCGTTCACAAGTCTAGCAGCCGCCCGCCAGCGATGGGAGCCCGGCGCGTCGCGGTCCGGCCCTAATCCCGTGGCCGGAGTTCGCGCACGTTGCGCGCCCGCGCCAGATCGTCCTCGATCGTCTGCGCGCGGACCTGCGAGAAATCGATCTTCCGGAGGTCGATCGCGCGTACCTGCCGGTTGTGCATGGTGTGGAAGTAATAGACGCGGTTCTTCAGGTCGGACGCCGACGTGATCTGCGTCGCGCCCTCGATGTCTCCGGCGATCCGGCCTGCGGGCGCGATCGCGCCGAGGGGAATGTTGAAGCTGTCGAGAATGCGGAACGCCTCGAACACCGCATCCTCCGCTGCGGCCAGCGGCCGCGCCGTGGCGGTGAGCGCGGCGGCGCGCACGAAGCGCGAAGGCGGCGAGAAATCGCCGGGAAGTCCGATCATCCCCGACCCTGCGCCGAAGGGCCGCAGCGTGGCCTCGCCGATCGTGACGCCGGCGCGCGGCTCGGGCGACAGGCCGACGAAGTTGCGCAGATTGAGCAGGTGCCAGTCGTAGGTCGGCGAATTGGTGATCACGCCCAGGAACGCGTCGTAGATCTTCATCGTGCCGCCCTCCACCAGCTCGATGACGATGCTCCCGCCTGCGGGGTCGGCGATCTTCCAGTGGAAGGGCAACGCCGCGCCGCCGAACCGTGGATCGTCGACATTCACCACCCGCACGTCGCCGAGCCTTGCCCGCAGCTCCTCGACCGTCGCGAAGGACGAGAGCATCCACTGCATGAAGTCGCCGACGCTGAGTGCGCGCGCCGCTTGCGCGGGGTCGTGCGCCGCGTATTCGGCGAACCCCGGCAGATAGTACATCCCGACATAGAGCCCGGCCTCGTTCATCCCGTCGGGGCCGAAGGGCTGGCCATAGGCGGTCATGGTCACGAAGCCCAGCCGCCCCCGCCAGCGCATGCCGGTCCTGCCGTCCGGCGTGGTGCCGACGAAATCCTGGCCGCGCGGCACCACCATCAGGCGGTCATGCGACGCGTCGCTGAGCGCCCATTCGACCGTCCGCGCGACGACGACGGCGCCGTCCGCGGCGCGCAGCGAGATTCCGGTGCACGCAAGCGCCTGTCCCTGCAACGCGAGGACGCCCGCGAGAAAAGCGCCGAGGGCGCGTCGGACCATGTTCGCCATATCGAAATCTCCCCGTCCGTGCCGCCTGCCCGATCGTCCGCAGATCCGGACACGACATTAGCGGATGCAGCGCGCGCCCGGAAACCCGCCTTCGGCCTGCCATCCGAGGCTACGGTCCGCGCCGCGATGCCGTACTCTTGCGCCACGCTGCGCGTGGCTGGAATTTCCTTCCCCACGCTTCGCGCGGCGGGGAGGCGCGGATCTGCGCCGCGTGGCCGGCGTCCCTCGTGCTGGCGCTTTCTCGGCGCGACGGGACGTGCCCTCTTCAGCCGCCGCGATCCGATTCCGCGCGGCCGGGAACTGCTCTAGACTTCGATGGCTCGACACGAAAAGAGGAAACACGCGATGTTCAGCCACATCATGGTCGGAACCGACGATATCGACAGATCGCAGCGCTTCTACGACGCGGTGCTGGGCACGCTCGGCGCCGGCGCGGCGGCGCGCAACGTCGCGGGCAGCGGCCATGTCCGCCTGTTCTACCGCCATGACGGCGGCATGTTCGCAGTCACCCAGCCGATCGACGGC
>JBIKXN010000318.1:0-4816 GCA_044355765.1 Alphaproteobacteria bacterium | reverse complement strand
ATTTCCTGCACACCCCGGCCTCGGTCGCGCGCTACGCGGCCACGATGCGCGGGCTTCCCTGGAGCGTGTCCGCCCACGCCAAGGACATCTGGACGACCCCGGACTGGGAGAAGCGCGAGAAGCTGGCCGACGCCGCCTGGGCGGTCACCTGCACGCGCGACGGCGCCCGCCATCTCGACGCGCTGGCGCCGGGCAAGACCCGCTACGCGCCCCACGGCATCGACCTGATGCGGTTTCCGGCGGTGCCGGAACTGCCGTCGCGGCGCGACGGCAGCGACCCGGCGGATCCGGTGGTGATCGGCTCCGTCGGCCGCGCCGTCGAGAAGAAAGGCTATGACGACCTGCTCGCGGCGCTGGCGCTGCTGCCGCAGTCGCTCCATTGGCGCTTCGTGCATATCGGCGGTGGGCCGCTGCGCGACGCGCTTGCCGCGCAGGCCCGGCGACTGGGAATAGCGGCACGGATCGACTGGCGCGGCGCGCGGACCCAGGACGAGGTGCTGGCCCTGCTGCGCGAGACCGACATCTTCGTGCTCGCCGCGCGCGTCGCCGCCGACGGCGACCGCGACGGGCTGCCCAACGTGCTGCTCGAGGCGATGAGCCAGCGCCGCGCCATCCTCGCCACCGCGGCGGCGAGCATTCCCGAGGCGCTGACCGACGGGATCGACGGCGCGCTGGTGCCGCCGCGCGATCCCGCGGCGCTCGCGCGGCGGCTCGCCGCGTTGATCGCCGATCCCTGGACGCGCGACCGCCTCGGCGCGGCCGCGATCGAGACGGTGCGTCGCGATTTCGATTTCGCGCGCTGCATCGGCGCGATCGCGACGGCCTTCGCCGAGGCGGGTCGCGGCGCGCGCACGGCGGCGTGATGCGCATCGCGGTCTACGCGCCGCTGAAGCCGCCCGACCATCCCGTCCCCAGCGGCGACCGGCGCATGGCGCAGTTGCTGATCGCGGCGCTCGCGGCGCGCGGCCACGCGGTCGACCTCGCCGCGCGGCTGCGCAGCTTCGACGGCGCCGGCGATCGCGTGCGCCAGTCGCGCATCGCCGCGCTCGGCGCGCGGATCGCGGACCGGGCGATCGCGCGCGCCCTGGCCGCGGCGGCCGAAGCCCGACCGCAGGCATGGCTCACCTACCATCTCTATTACAAGGCACCGGACTGGATCGGGCCGCGCGTCGCCGGCGCGCTCGCCATTCCCTACGTCGTCGTCGAGGCGTCGCTCGCCGAGAAGCGCGCGCGCGGCCCCTGGAGCGACGGCCATGCCGCGGTCCGCGCGGCGCTGGCGCGGGCCGACGCGGTGATCTCGTTCCATGCGCGCGACGAGGCGGCCCTGCACGGCGCGGTCGCCGATCCGCGGCGGCTGCACCGCCTGCGCCCCTTCCTCGACGCCAGCGCCTTCGCGGCGGCGGCGGCCGCGCGCGCGGCGCATCGCGCGCGGCTGGCGGCGATGCATGGTCTCGATCCGGAGCGGCCCTGGCTGCTGACGGTCGGCATGATGCGGCACGGCGACAAGCTCGCCTCCTTCCGGCTGCTCGCCGCCGCGCTGGCGCGGGTCGCGGCCCGCGACTGGACGCTGCTGATCGCGGGCGACGGCGCCGCGCGCCCGGACGTGGAAGCGGCCTTCGCGCCGCTGGCGCCGCGCGTGCGGTTCCTCGGCGCGTGCGGCGCCGCCGATCTGCCCGGGCTCTACGCGTCCTGCGATCTCTTCGTCTGGCCGGCCATCAACGAAGCCTGGGGCATGGCGCTGCTGGAGGCGCATGCCGCGGGGCTGCCGGCGGTGGCCGGCGATTCGGGCGGGGTCGGCGAGATCCTGCGCGACGGCCGCACCGGCTGGCTCGTACCCTGCGCCGACGCGGACGCCTTCGCGGCGGCGACGGCGGCGGCGCTCGACGACCCGGCGCGGCGGCGCGCGCGCGGCGCCGCGGCGTGCGCCACCGCGACGGCCGAACACGATCTCGCCGCCGCGGGCGCAGCGCTGGAGCGGATCCTGGCCGCGGCGCGCGCGGCGCAATGACGCTGCTGGCCCTCCTGCGGCACGGCCCGACCGCCTGGAACGCCGAAGGGCGCATCCAGGGCCGCGCCGATGTCGCGCTCGAAGCCGCGGCCGAGGCGGCGCTGCGCGCACTGAGCGTGCCCGAGCCCTTCGTCCGCTGGCGCAGTCTCGCCTCGCCCCTGCGCCGCTGCCGCCAGACCGCGGCGGCGCTGGGGCTGGAGGCCGCGATCGAACCAGCCCTGATCGAGATGGACTGGGGCGCGTACGAAGGCGCCAGGCTTGCCGATCTGCGCGCTGCCGGCGGCGAGGCCTTCGCGGCGCTGGAGGCGCAGGGGCTCGATTTCCGGCCGCCGGGCGGCGAGAGCCCGCGCGACGTTCAGGCGCGGCTGCGGCCGCTGCTGGCGGAGATCGCGGCCAAGGGCCAGCCGGTGCTGGCGGTCACGCATCGCGGCGTCATCCGCGCCGTCCACGCCGCCGCGCGCGGCTGGGACATGACCGGCAAGCCGCCCGAACGCGTGGCCACCCATGGCGCGCTGCTCGTCCTGCGCCTCGCCCCGGACGGCGCGCCGAGGATCGAGGCGCTCGATGTCCCGCTCGTTCCGCGCGCGCGCGACGGCTGAACGCCCGGGCATGGCGCTATGATACCGCCACCCAGACCCGAGACCCGCCCCCGGCATCCGTGACCGACCTCGCCCCCGCGCCCCGTCTGCTCCTGCATGTCCAGCATCTGCTGGGCACGGGTCATCTGCGCCGGATGGCGGCGATCGCCGCGGCGCTGGCGCGGCAGGGCGCCGAAGTCACGCTGGTCTCCGGCGGCATGCCGGTGCCGGATCTGGAGCCGCCGGCCGGCGTCGCCTTCGTCCAGCTATCGCCCACGCGCGCCGCGGACGCGACGTTCCGCGTCCTGCTCGACGCCGACGGGGCGCCGGTCGACGACGCCTGGCGCTCCGCGCGGCGCGCCGCGCTGCTCGGAATCCTTGAACGCAGGCGGCCCGATCTGGTGCTGATCGAGCATTTCCCCTTCGGCCGGCGGATGCTGGAATTCGAGCTGCTGCCGCTGATCGCCGCCGCCCGCGGTCTGAAGCGACCGGCGGTCGTGGCGTGTTCGGTGCGCGACGTGCTGGTGACCAAGCCCGACGCCGCCAAGCGCGTGGCGATGGTGGCGCGGGCCCGCGCGCTGTTCGACCGCGTCCTGTTCCACGGCGATCCGGCGCTGATCGACCTGACCCGCAGCCTGCCCGAGGCGGCGGCGCTGGGCGACCATCTGGTCGCGACCGGCTATGTCGCCCTGCCCGCGCCGCCGGCGCCGCCCGGCGACGAGGGCAGGGGCGAGATCCTGGTCTCCGCCGGCGGCGGCGCGGTCGGCCGCAGGCTGCTCGACTGCGCGCTGGCCGCGCGTGACTTGTCGGCGCAGCGTGCGCGGCCCTGGCGAATCATGACGGCCGCGACCGGCCTCGCGCCGCTGCGCGCGGAGGGATTGGTCGTCGAGCCGAACCGGGCGGATTTTCCGGCGCTGATGGCCCGTGCCTGGCTGTCGGTCAGCCAGGCCGGCTACAACACGGTCGTCGACCTGCTGGCGGCGCGCGCCCGCGCCGTGCTCGTGCCATTTGCCGCGGCGCAGGAAAACGAACAAAGTCTCCGCGCCGCCGCGCTCGCCGCGCGCGGCCTCGCCACCTGTCTCGACGAAGCGGAGCTGACACCCCACATGCTCGCCAAGGCCATCGACCACGCCGCCGCCGCGCCCCGGCAGACGCACGGCATCCACCTCGACGGGGCGGCGCGCAGCGCGGATCTGCTGCTGGCGTGGTGCCGGCGATGAGCGGCGCGGCGCCGGACGGGTGGGCGGCGCTCGACGCCGAACTGGCGCTCTGGGCCGATGCCGGGCGCGTCGCCGGGCTGTGGTGGCGCGACGACGACGCCGTCGCCCCCAGCCCCGCGCTCGACACGCTGCTCGCCATCCGCGCGCGGCTTGCGCTGCCGCTCGCCCTGGCCGTGATTCCCGCGCGCGCCCAGCTGGCCCTGGCGGCCCGGCTGGCGAACGAGACGGGCGTCGTCGTCTGGCAGCATGGCTGGGCGCATATGAACCATGCCCCGGTCGGCGCGCCCAAGGCCGAGCTGGGGCCCGAGCGCGACACCGGCTTCGTGCTCGGCGAACTCGCGCGCGGCTGGCTGGCGCTCGACCGGGTCTTCGGGGCGGCGGGATGGCACAAGGCGCTCGTGCCGCCGCACAACCGCATCGCTCCGGCGCTCGCCGCCGCCCTTCCGGCCGCGGGCTATGCCGGGCTGTCGGCCGGCCTTTCGCCGCGCCCCGCCAGCACACGCTTCGTCGTCAACGCCCATGTCGACATCATGGACTGGGGCACGCGCGGTTTCGCGGGCGAGGCGCCGGCGCTGGCGGCGCTCGTCGCCAGCCTCGCGGCGCATCGCGACGGCCGTGCCGATCCGGACGAGCCCGTCGGTTTTCTCACCCACCATCTGGCCCATGACGACGGCGCGTGGCGATTCACCGAGACCGCGCTGGCGCGGCTCGCGGCGCATCGGGCCGTGCGCTTCCACGATCCGAGGACGTTGTTCGCATGAGCATGCACCGCTACCCGTCCAGCGCCCTGACCGGCGACTATGCGCGCGCCGGGCTGGGCCTGGCGCTGACCCTGGGCCCCGCCGCCATGGTGGCGCCAGGATCGGGCGCGCTCTGGGTGCTGCTGCCGCTCGCGCTGCTCTTCGCGGTATTCGGGTTTCGGACCGTCGCGCGCCAGATCGCGATCGTCGAACTCGCCGACGACGCCGTCGCCATCAAGACCTGGCGCCGCGTCGCTTTGCCCTGGCGCG
>JBIKXN010000317.1:0-4820 GCA_044355765.1 Alphaproteobacteria bacterium | reverse complement strand
AGGATCGCGATCACCGGCACGATGGTGACGAAGATGCCGGCGAAGAGCTTGGCGACTTCCAGGATGGGCCCCCAGGTGAAGGCGTTCGCCTCGCGGCACCGCGCCGGCGTCAGCTTGAGCGAGGCCCAGGCGAGCCCGACCAGCACCAGGTCGCGCACGACCCCCTGCAGCGGCACCTCGGTGCCCATCACGTTCCACGCGATGCCCGGCTTCCAGATGCCGCTGACCAGCACCGCGCCCATCACGCCCAGCAGCAGCCAGATGTTGATGCCGCCCTCGATCGTCAGGCCCTTGGGCGTGTCGGGCGTCGGGTCGCGGCGCGCCTGGAACGCGGCGTCGCGCCGATAGAAATGGCTGTCCACCACGTAGAAGACGGCAAGCACGATGACCGCGACCAGCAACATCGGCAGCAGCATGTGGACGGTGGGCCAGAAGAAACCCACGCCCTTCAGGAAGCCCAGGAACAGCGGCGGATCGCCCAGCGGCGTCAGCGACCCGCCGATATTGGCGACCAGGAAGATGAAGAACACCATCACATGGGCGTTGTGCAGCCGCTCGTCGTTGGCGCGGATCACCGCGCGCACCAGCAGCATCGCGGCCCCGGTCGTGCCAGTGATGCTGGCGATCCCGGTGCCGGCCGCGAGCAGCACGGTGTTGGTCTTCGGGCTGCCATGCAGATTGCCGCGCAGATGCACGCCGCCCGCGATGACGAACAGCGAGCCGACCAGGATGATGAAGGGGATGTACTCGCCCAGCATCACATGGATCACCTGCGCGGCGGTGGCGCCGACGCCGTCAAGCGCGGCATAGGGCAAGATGAAGGCGGCGGCCCAGGCGGCGGTGATCTTGCCGAAATGGTGATGCCAGAGCTGGGGCGTCGCCAGGGGCAGGACAGCGATCGACAGCAGGATCCCGACGAACGGGATCGACCAGGCGACGCCGAGCCGCGCGCCATCGAGTTCGGCCGCCGACGCCGCCGAGGCGGCGAAGAGCGTCGCCAGTGCCAACGCCACGGCCGGACCGCGCCGCAACCAGGACCAATCCATCGCAGGGACTCCATGCTCGAAAACCGCCCCGAGGCTTTACGCGCCCCGGCCGCCCCGTCAAGCGGAGATCGGGCCGCCGCCGCCCGGCATGCTAACCTCGTCGGCGCATGGACCCGCTCGACATCCTCCGCCTCGGCCTGCTGTCGCCGATGACGATGAGCTTCGTACTTGGCGCGCTTGCGACGCTGCTGCGCTCGGACCTGAAATTCCCCGACCAGATCTATACGGGCCTGTCGATCTATCTGCTGATGGCGATCGGGCTCAAGGGCGGTGCCGCGCTCGCCGCCGTGCCGCTCGCCGAGGCCGCCGCGCCGGCGGCAGCGAGCCTGGCGCTCGGCGTATCGATCCCGGTCTGGGTCTACGTGGCGCTGCGCCGGTTCGGCGGCTTCGCCGATGCGGACGCCGCCGCGCTCGCCGCCCACTACGGAGCGGTGTCCAGCGTCACCTTCATAGCCGCGCTCGCCTATGTGCAGCGCCTCGGCATCCCCGCCGAGGGCTTCATGCCCGTCGCGCTGCCGCTGATGGACGTGGCGGCGATCGTGACCGGACTTCTGCTCGCCCGCGAGGGCCGGAAGTCGGGCGCCTGGAAGACCGCGCTGCACGAGGTGCTCGCCGGCCGCTCGATCCTGCTTCTCGCGGGTGGCCTCGTCATGGGGTTCCTCGCGGGCCCCGAAGGCTATCGCGCCGTCTCGCCGTTCTTCTCGGATCCCTTCCAGGGCGCGCTATGCCTGTTCCTGCTCGATCTCGGCATGGTGGCGGCCCAGCGCGTCAAGGACGCGCGGCGCGTCGGACGGTTCCTGGTCGGCTTCGCGATCCTCGGTCCACTGGCGAACGGCGCGATCGGCACCTGCCTCGGCACCGCGATCGGCCTGTCGACGGGCGGCGCGGCGGTGCTCGGCACCCTCGCCGCCAGCGCCTCCTACATCGCCGCGCCGGCCGCGGTGCGTCTCGCCCTGCCCGCGGCCAATCCCGGCTTCTACCTGACGGCGGCGCTGGGCATCACCTTCCCCTTCAACCTGCTGCTCGGCCTGCCGCTCTATGTCGCGTTGTCGAAACTTCTCCATCTCTGGAGCTGACACGCGCAAAAAAGTCGACGCGGCCTGACGCAGCCCCTATATCGCGGCGCCGAGATGGATGCGATCGACCTTCTGCGCCTGGGCGTGCTGTCGCCGATGACGCTGTGCTTCGCGCTCGGCGCGCTGGCGACGCTGCTGCGCTCCGACCTCAAGTTTCCCGAGCCGGTCTACACCGCGCTGTCGATCTATCTCCTTCTCGCGATCGGGCTGAAGGGCGGCGCAGCGCTCGCGGTGGCTCCGCTTGGATCCGTCGCCCTCCCCGCGCTCGCCGGAATCGCGCTGGGGGTCCTCATCCCCTTCTGGGTCTATGCGGCGCTGCGCCGGCTGGGCGGCTTCGGCTCGACCGACGCAGCGGCGCTGGCCGCCCATTACGGCTCGGTCTCGGCCGTGACCTTCATCGCCGCCCTCGCCTATGTCCAAAGCCTTGGCATGCCGGCCGAGGGCTTCATGCCCGCCGTGCTGGCGCTGATGGAGGTGCCGGCGATCGTCATCGCGCTGCTGCTGGCGCGCGAAGGGCGAGCGGGCGACGGGCTCGGCCGGGCGCTGCACGAGGTGCTCGCCGGACGCTCGATCCTGCTGCTGGCCGGCGGGCTCGCGATCGGCTTCGCGGCCGGTCCGCAAGGCTACAAGACGGTGAGCCCGTTCTTCGCCGATCCCTTCCAGGGGGCGCTGTGCCTGTTCCTGCTCGATCTGGGCATGGTCGCAGCGCAGCGCTTCAAGGACGTGCGCCGGGTCGGTTCCTTCCTCGTCGCCTTCGCCTTCGCGGCGCCGCTGCTCAACGGCGCGGCCGGGGTCGCGGCGGGATGGGCGGCCGGGCTTTCGCCCGGAGGCTCCGCGGTGCTGGGCACGCTGGCCGCCAGCGCATCCTATATCGCCGCACCGGCCGCAGTGCGCCTCGCCCTGCCTGCGGCCAATCCGGGCTATTATCTGACCGCCTCGCTCGCTCTCACCTTCCCCTTCAACCTCGTCGTCGGCCTGCCCGTCTATGCTTGGCTGGCGCGGCTGCTCCACGGATGACACCATGCCGGACACGCGCTTCAAGCTGGTCGTGATCCTGACCGAGCCCGAGATCGCCGACCGCATCGTCGACGACCTCAAGCGGCTGGGCGCGCGCGGCTACAGCCGCACCGAAGGTTTTTCCGAATGGCGGCGCGGCCGCGGCCCCGACGACGCGCCCGGCCCGCATGACTGGGAAGGCACGCATGTGCGGCTGGAAACGGTGGTGCGCGCCGAACTGGCGCAGGCCCTGATCGACCACCTCGCGGCGGCCTATTTCCGCCACTACGCGGTCTTCGCCTATGTCGTCGACGCGCAGATCGCGCGGCGGGAGAAATATCTCTGAGCCACGCGCCGTCACGCACCGTCGACGGGCACGCCCGGCAGATGCTTGGCGGTGCGGATGGACAGCGCCGACTTGACGTGGCTGACATTGGGGGCGGCGGTCAGCTGCGTGATCAGGAAAGTCTCGTAGCTTTCCCAGTTCTCGGCGACGATCTTGAGCAGGAAATCGGTCTCGCCCGCCAGCATGTGGCATTCGCGAACCTGCGGCCAGGACTCGACCAGGCCCATGAAGGCGCGCAGATCGCCGTCGGCCTGGCTCGACAGGCCGACCTGGGCGAAGACCGTGATGTTGAAGCCCAGTTCGGAGGGCGCCAGATCGGCGTGATAGCCCCGGATCACGCCGGCGTTCTCCAGCGCCCGCACCCGGCGCAGACAGGGCGGCGCGGACAGGCCGACATGGCGGGCGAGGTCCACGTTGGACATGCGCCCGTCCTGCTGAAGCGCCGCGAGAATGCGACGATCGACCTTGTCGAGTTTCGAGCGTGGCACTGGCCTCTCCGCTGGGACACCGGACGGCGCGAACGGGACGCGATATTGCGCCGACGCGCAATTATATTCCAGTTGCACGCTTCCCCCCTTTCCCGTCCTCAGGCCCGATGCGCCCGCCCACGACCTGGATCCTGACCGAAGGCCTCGCCGGCACGGAAGCGCCCTGCCGCGGTCTTGCCCGTGCGCTCGGCGTCGTGCCGGTCGTCAAGCGGGTCCGGATCCGCCGCCCCTGGGACTGGCTGCCCGGCGCGCTCTGGATCCGGCCGCTTTCCGCCCCGGCCGCCGACAGCGACCGGCTGGAGCCGCCCTGGCCGGATCTGCTCATCAGTTCGGGCAATGCCGCGGCTCCGCTCGCGCTCGCCATCAAGCGCGCCAGCCGCGGTGCCACGCGCATCGTGCATGTGCAGACGCCGCGGGTCGGGATCCGCCGTTTCGACCTGGTCGTGGCGCCCCAGCACGACGGCACCAGCGGCGCCAACGTCGTCGCGACGCGCGCCGCGCTCCACGGGCTCGACGCAGCGACGCTGGCGAGCGCAGCGGCGCAATGGGCCCCGGTGCTGGGGGCGCTGCCGCGACCGCGCATCGCCCTGCTCTGCGGCGGCCCCAACGGCAGGTTCGAGCTCGGGCCGCGACGCATCGCCGAAATCGCCGGCAGCCTGCGCCTGCGCATGCATCGCGACGGCGTCGGCGTCGCCGTCAGCGCCTCGCGCCGCACCGGCGCCGCCAACGCTGCGGTGCTGCACGCCGAGCTGGCCCCAGCCGGCGCCTTCGTCTGGGACGGTCTGGGGCCGAACCCCTATCTGGGCATGCTGGCGCTCGCCGACGCGATCGCGGTCACCCAGGATTCGGCGACGATGTTGTCGGAGGC
>JBIKXN010000316.1:0-4830 GCA_044355765.1 Alphaproteobacteria bacterium | reverse complement strand
GATCGTAGCGTGCGGAAAAGCCGTCGCGCGCAGCAAGGCATTCCGCTTCGACGCGCGTCCCGATCGCATGCCGAGCCAGGAAGCTGCGCGTCACGGCAGATGCCCCGTGACCGCGGCGGCGACGCACTCCTCCATCGACGCGAGCATCGGCACGTAGCCGTAGCCGCCGAGTATGTTGACCATCTTCGCGCTGTTCGTCGCCAGCCGCTTCCACCCGTTCGCCTCTGCGATCTCCCGCGCATAGGACTGGTAGAAGCACATGCCCGAGAACACGGTGCCGCCGGCCGCCTCGATCGCCTCGGTATATCCCATGCGATCGCTGTCCGGCTTGACCTGCGGACTCGTGACCGCCAGCAACGGCTTGACGAAGCTGCGCCCGGCGCAGAGCCCGGCCAGATCGCGCAGCTCGAGCAGGCTGAGCTGTGGCGCCGAAAACACAACGACGTCGACCTCGTCGGTCACCCGGTACGACGCGCGCAGCGCACGGACATCGTCCTCGCCGATCTCCGTCGCCGGCCCCAGATGCGAGCCGAGCTTCGGGTCGATGCGCGCCTCCGGCGTGATGGCGGCAAGATGGAAAAGCGCCGTCGATCCGAAGCTGGCCATCGCCGCGCCGAAATGCTTGAGCTCGTCCGACCGCGGCACCGCGCCGATGCCCTCGACGAAGGGCACCGACCAGTAGTTTCCCGACCTCGACCCGATAAGCCCACCGAGCGCGCCCCAGTCGCTCAGGTCGCGCGGGGTCCAGCGGACACGGAAACGATGCGTCGGACGGCGGCAGGCGTCGAGATGGAAACCGTAGCGCGGCGTGCGCCCGGTGAGGCCCGCCGAAAGCGCCGAGGGACCGCCTTCGAAATTCGTCCGCGCGCCGCACACGGAGTTCGAATAGATGGCGACGCCGGTGTCGCCGAACGCGACATGCTCGCCGAGGATCGGCGCCATGATCGTCTGGTAGTTGATGCAGGTATCCGTCATCGTCACGCCCAGCGCACGGAAAGCCCTGATGGCGCGCCCCTCGAGCCCCAGCATCGCCTCGGTCTGCTTCAGGACATGCGCCTTCGCGAAATCGGTGCCGCGAGGATCGGTGATCGTCGGCACGCGCACGCGCCGCTGCTCCTCCGGCGCCGCCGCCAGCCCCTCGAGCCAGGCCACCCCTGCGTCGCCGAGGCTCTCCGTGTCGGCCATGACATGGGCCTGGGACACGGGCACCAGGTCGCGGGCGCCGAAGAAATCGCCGACGCGGATCTGATGTTCGATCGCGAGACGACGCACGGGACCGAACGCCCCGCCCAGCATCGCGCGCGTCTCCTCGTCGAGAATCAAGCTTCCGCCCCCCGGTCTCCGGCGCACGGCCGCCGCCCCCTGCGGCGGCCGTGCGGCATGCTCACGCGCTCTGGTAGAGCTTCGTCATCACGAATTCGCGGTGACCCAATGCCTCGGCGCAGGTCAACCGGCCGTTGCAGGTGCGCACCATGATGTCGATCAACGCGTCGCCGGCCTGGTCCAGGTTCATCTCGCGCCGCAGGATCCCGGAGACATCGAGATCGATATGCTCTGGCATCAGCCGCGCTGTCTTGGGGTTCGCCGTCAGCTTGATCACCGGCTCGATCGGATTGCCGATGACGTTGCCCTGACCGGTGGGGAAGAGATGGACAACGAAGCCCGCCGCGGCCTGCAACGTGACGCACTCGGCGGCGGCCGACGAGGTGTCCATGAAGTAGAGCCCCGCTCCGCTCTTCGGCTCCTCGGCCGGCGCGAGCACGTCGACATACTTCGTCTTGTGGCCGATCTTCTGGAAATTGCCGAAGGCCTTCTCCTCGATCGTCGACAGGCCGCCGGCGATGTTCCCCTTGGTCGGCTGCGATTCCGACAGGTCGTTCGTCTTGTGGCGGTTGACGACGTCCTGATAGGCGTTGAACACAGCCATGAACTTCGCGGCGACGTCCTTGTTCAGGGCACGCTTCGCGCACTCGACCTCGGCGCCGGTAAGCTCGGTGGTCTCGCCGAAACAGGTCGTGGCACCCATCGGATCGATCTTGTCGATCAGATTGCCCACGGTCGGGCAGGAGGCGAGGCCCGACGTGGTGTCGGACTCGCCGCATTTGGTCGAGACCCAGAGCTCGTCCATCGCGCACTCCTCGCGCTGCTTCTCCGTCGCATCCATGAGGAATTGCTGCGCGCGGCGGCTCGCCATCTCGATCACCTTGAGATCGCCATGGCCCTCGATCGCGAAGCCGGCAACCGGCTTCCCGGTCCGGGCGATCCCTTCGACGACCCGGCCCGTCCAGCCCGGCTCGATGCCGATCACGATCACGGCCGCGACGTTGGGATTGGCGCCGGTGCCGATCAGCGTGCGGAAATGCAGCGCCAGATCCTCGCCGAATTGCAGCCGGCCATAGGCGTGCGGCAGCGCCAACGTGCCCTTGATGTTGTTGGCGACGGCCTCGCAGGCGGCGTTCGACAGGTCGTCGAGCGGTAGGATGATCACATGGTTGCGGACCCCGACGCGGCCATTCTCGCGCCGATAGCCCATGAAGCGGATCCTGCCGGGGCTGCGGGACCTGCGGGCGACGATGGCCGGGGCGGCCTTGCTCGAACTGCGCGCCATGTCACCACCTCTTGGTCTTGATGTTTTGCACGTGGACATGACGTCCCTTGCGGATCGGCGAGACGACCTTGCCGATATCGTGCCCGTACTTGTAGATCGTGTCCCCGGCCGCGAGGTCCTTCAGCGCGATCTTGTGGCCGAGCGGCACCGGATCCATCGCCTTCACCGCGATGGTGCCGTCGCCCTCCATCACCCAGCCGGTGAGGCGCTGGCCCGCCTTGACGTCCTCGACGACGACGACGCCGACATTGTCGACCTTGTCGTGAACGATGAAATGGGTGGTAGCCATGTCGCTCCCTTGCGCGATTTACGCCGCCCCCGCGACGGCATTCCGCAGCGTATGGATCGCCGCCTGCCCCGTCAACGCGCGCGGCGTCAGGCAAGCCCCGCGTCGACGCGGAAGGCCTGCGCGGTGATGGCGGCGCTGTCGTCGGCGGCGAGGAACAGCGCCATGCGTGCGATGTCCGGCGGTTCGACCAGCCGCCCGAGGCATTGTTCGCGTTTGAAGCGCGCCATCGTCTCCTCGTCCCACCACAGCGTCACCTGACGTTCGGTACGCGTCGCTCCGGGCACGATCGCATTGACGCGGATGTTCATCGGTCCGAGTTCCCTGGCCATCGTACGGGTCAATCCCTCGACCGCCGCCTTGGCGGTCGTGTAGCCGACCATGCCCGGCGTCTTTCGAACCCAGCTGACCGACCCGAAATTCACGATGGAACCGCCGCCGGCCGCAGCCATACCGGGAGCGACGGCCTGCAGCGCGAAGAACTGGTGGCGCAGATTCACGTCGAGCGTGGCGTTCCAGTGTTCCGGGCTGACTTCGCGCCAGTCGTGGCGGTCGTCGCATGCCGCGTTGTTGACCAGCGCGCGCACAGCACCGAGTTCGCCTTCGACGCGCGCCACCGCCGCACGCAGCGCCGCAATGTCGCGCAGGTCGACCTCGAGGAAGAGCGGCGACGGGTCGCCGGCGGCGGCGACCGCGTCGCACAACGCGCGGCTCGCCTCGGCGGCGATGTCCAGGAAGGCGACCCGAGCGCGCTGGGCGCAGAAATGGCGCACGATGGCGGCGCCGATCCCGGAGCCGCCTCCGGTGACGAGCACGACACGCCCAGCCAGGCTGGGATAGGATGCGAACGCCATGGCAGACATTTCCTCCTCCGCGTCACGCGCGGCGTCCGCGCCGCTGCTGGCCCTGCGCGCGGGGGATCTTGCGCTCGACATCGCCCCGGCAACCGGGGGCATCATCGCCGGTTTTCGCCATCGGGACATCCCGCTGATGCGCGCCCCCGATGCGGGCCAGATCGCCGCCGGCAATCCCCGCGGCGGCGCCTCCTGGCCGCTGGTGCCCTATTCGAACCGCATCCGGAACGGCCGTTTCCCCTGGCTCGGCGATACGGTCGAGCTTGCGCGCGACGAATTGAGCGGCCCGCACGCCATCCATGGCGACGGCTGGCGACGCGCCTGGACCGTGCTGTCGGCTTCGCCGGAAGAGGCACGCATCGCCTATCGACACCCAGGCGACGGTTTCTGGCCTTTCGCCTATGCGGCAGAGCAGCATTTCGCGCTGACCGCGGAAGGGCTCCGGCTGGGCATGTCGCTGACCAACCTCGGCACGCGCGCGATGCCGGCGGGGTTGGGGCATCACCCTTATTTCAGACGCGCGCGCGACACGCGGCTCGCGGTGAAGCTGGGCGACATGTGGCTAGGCGACGAAGAACGCTTCCCTGCCCGGCGTGTGCCGCTGCCCGCGGCGTTCGACTTCGCCACCGGCCGCACGGTCGATCCTGTCGAACTCGACGCGGCCTTCCTCGCCTGGGAGCGTCCTGCGCGGATCGAATGGCCGGATGCCGGGTTGGCACTCGAGATATCGGCGGACGATCTGTTCGACCGGCTGATCGTGTTCATCCCGCCGGGACAGTCGTTCTTCGCGGTCGAGCCGGTCAGCCACGACACCGACGCGGTCAACCGATCCCCTGGAACGGCCACCGGACTGCGCGCGCTGGCACCCGGCGAGACGCTCGCCGGCGAAATACGCTTCGACGTAGGATCGCTCGAGGCGCGGCCTCAGGGGGCGAAATCCTTCGCCCGCGCCCGAAGCGTCGGATCCTGAGCGAGCTTGTAGCGCAGCACGCGCTGCGTCGGGCCATAGGGCAATTCGCCGACGATCGCGACATAGCGGGGCAGTTTCGCGGCGCTGAGGCGCGTGCCCAGGAAGGCGTGGA
>JBIKXN010000315.1:0-4832 GCA_044355765.1 Alphaproteobacteria bacterium | reverse complement strand
CTTGAGCGCGGCGCCGCGCTCGTAGCTGCGGATGGCGTCCTCCAGCCGTCCCTTCCCCTGTTCCAGGGTGCGGACGATCTCCTCGAGCTCGCGCAGCGCGTCCTCGAAACTGAGCGCCGCGATGTCGGCGGTGACGGCGGATTCGGGCATGGGGTTCTCCTCGGCGCGCCGAAGCTAGCCCCCGCGCGCCCATCGCGACAAGCCGCGCGGCCGGAACCGGCCGAGCCCGCGAAACCCTGGGCTTTCGCGGCCCAGGCCCGGCTAGAATGGCGGCGATGCGTCCCCTCGCCGCCCTCGCCGCCGCGCTCGGCCTCGCCGCGATGCTGGCCGGCTGCGCGACGCCGCAGCCGCCCGCCGCGCGCGGCCGGAGCATCGACGACGCGCAGCGCTTCGAGGCCTGGATGCAGCCGCGCCTCGACGCCGTCCAGGTCATGCTCGATGCCAGCCGCGACGGGCTCGATTTCCTTTATCAGGTGCTGCGCGCCCGCCAACCCGGTGCGGGCCTGGCGCCGCCCGAGGCCGGCGCGGCGAGCGCGACGGTCGCCCAAGCCGCCGCGCAGGCATCCCGGCTGACTGCGGCGCTGGGCCCCTGGGAAGGCGGCGACGCCGAGCAGCAGGACCTCGCCGTCGACACGCAGATGCACGTCGCGCGCATGCAGGAGGCGCTCGCCGCCTTCGCCGCCAGCCTGCCGCGGCTGGCCGAGATCGGCGGCGCGCTCGGCCCGCTCGGCCAAGGCGAGAACGCCGCGATCGCCCATCCGCTCGCGCGCCTTCTCGATCTACAGGTCCGCGCCGACATGGTCTTCGCCGACCTCGTCGTCGGGCTGCTCACGCCCGACTCGGACGCGCTGCCCGAGCGCGAGCTGCAATCGGCGCGATGGCGCGGCAACGCGATCCTGCTGCGCACGCTCGCGGGCCCGGGCGTCGCCGCGCCGACCGGGCGCGACCTGGCGACGACCGCCGCCGACAGGCAACGCGACCTCGACCTCGCGGAACGCAAGGTGCAGGCGCTGCGCGCGGCGGCCAAGGGATTGCCGCAGGCCCAGGCGGGCCCGATCGCCAGGATCATCCGCAGCTACGAGCTCGGGCTTCAGGCCGAGGAGGATTTCCTCGAGGCGGTGACGGGATACGCCGCCTCCGTCGGCGCGATCGACCGCGCCGCAGCGCAGCCCGACATCCGCGTCGCGCTCGCTTTCGAGAACGCCCGCACCCTGATGGACCGGCTGGTGCACCGTATGCGCGCCAACCTGTCGCGGCTGCGCATGCTCACCGAGCTCGGCGCCGGGCGCCGGGCCTGACGGGCACGCCGCGATGCAGCGCCAGGACCGCATCCTGCTCGGCATCGCGCTGATGCTGTCCAGCGTCGTGCTGTTCGCCGTCGTCTACGTCCTGGTCAAGGAATTGGTCGCGCGCTATCCGCTGGCGCAGGTCATGTTCTTCCGCTCGGCGCTGGCGCTGCTGCCCGCCATGGCGCTGATGGCCCGCGCTCCGCGCGGCCTCGCCCTCATCCGCCCGTCGCGACCGCTGGGCCATCTGGTGCGGAGCTTCTTCGGGCTGGTGGCCATGGCGGCCGGCTTCGCGGCCTTCCGCTACCTGCCCGCCGCCGACGTGATCGCCATAAACTTCGCGGCGCCGATCTTCGTCACCGCCCTGTCGGTGCCGCTGCTCGGCGAAGCGGTGGGCTGGCGGCGGTGGGTGGCCGTGTGCGTCGGCTTCGCTGGCGTCGTGGTGATGCTGCAGCCGGCCGCCGCGCTTTCCGGCGCCGGCCCAGCCCCCGATGCCGCCATCGGAGGCGTCCTGGCGCTTGCCGGGGCCCTCGCCTACGCCATCGTCGTGATCGCGATCCGCCGCCTGTCGCGCGACGACTCCGGCGAGACGATCGTGTTCTTCTACATGGCGTTCGTCGCCCTGGCGACGCTGCCGGCGCTGCCTTTCGTCTGGACCACGCCCGCCAGCCTCTTCGATCTCGGGCTGCTCGCGGCGCTCGGGCTGATCGGCGGAGCCGCGCAGATCATGATGACCAGGGCGCTTCTCCATGCGCCCCCCGCCGCGATCATGCCCTTCGAGTATTTTTCGCTGCTGGCGACCGGCCTGCTCGCCTGGATGATCTGGAGCGAGCTGCCGTCGCGCGGCGCCGTGATCGGCGGCGCCATCGTCGTCGCCTGCGGCCTGTTCATCCTTCAGCGCGAGGCGCGGCTGGCGCGCGTCAGGCCGCCATCAGCGCGCTGACATGCGCGGCCGCCGATTCGCCGAGGGCGATAAGGTCGTAGCCACCTTCCAGCGTCGAGACCAGCCGGCCGCCGGCGCTGCGCCCGGCCGCGGCGGCGATCTCGGCGGTGGCCCAGGCATAGTCCTCGGCCTCGAGGTCGAGCGCAGCCAGCGGATCGCGGCGATGGGCGTCGAACCCGGCCGAGATAAGCACGAACTCCGGAGCGAAGGCCTCGAGCGCAGGCAGCACCTCGCCTTCGAGCGCGCGCCGGAACGCCGCGCCGTCGGCATGCGGGCGCAGCGCGACGTTGACGACGTTGCCGGCGACGCCGCGTTCCTCCGGGCTGCCGGTGCCCGGATAGAGCGGCATCTGGTGGGTCGAGGCGAAGAAGAAGCCGGGGTCCGTTTCCAGGATCGCCTGGGTACCGTTGCCGTGATGCACGTCGAAATCGACCACGGCGACGCGACCGAGCCCATGCGCCGCGCGGGCATGCAGGGCGCCGATGGCGACGTTGTTGAAGACGCAGAAACCCATCGCCGTCGCCGCCTCGGCGTGGTGGCCGGGCGGCCGCACGGCGCAGAATGCGTTGCGCGCCTCTCCCGCCATCACGGCATCGATCGCGGCGACGACGGCTCCGGCCGCGCGCAGGGCGGCCTCGCCCGAACCCGGGCCGAGCACGGTGTCGGCATCGAGAGGGCGACGACCGGCCGTCGGCACCGACGCGAGGATCGCGTCGACGAAGGATCGCGGATGGGCGCGCGCGACGACGTCGCGCGCGGCGAGAGGCGCCTCGCGCCGGTCGAGCGCCGCGAAGCGAGGCCCATCGAGCGCCGCCAGCACCGCGCGCAACCGGTCGGGACGTTCCGGATGTCCGGGCCCGGGGTCGTGCCCGATGCAGTCGGGATGCGAGAACAGGATGGTCGCCATGGCCGTCTCCAAGCCGTCATGTTCGCGGACACGCGGCGTGATCGCATATCGACCGGACGACCGATGCCCGGCTGGCGTCGAGGGGCTTTGCACGACTCGCGCCCAGCCCTACAGTAGCTGTCCATGTCACCGATTCGCGACATGGCGAATGTTCGCCTCCGCCGCTCCGTCCGTGCGAACCGGACCGAGGCGGCATCCCTCGCATCGCGGAAGCATCCATGAGCGCGGAAGACATCGTCGAGATCGCGATCGTCGGTTCCGGCCCCGGCGGCATCGCCGCGGCGGCTCGTGCCGCCGCGCGCGGCGTGCCCCATGTCCTGCTGGAACGCACGGGACACCTGTCCGACACGATCTACAAGTACCAACGCCGCAAGCATGTCATGGCGACGCCGGACATCCTGCCGCTGCGCTGCGACGTCGGCTTCGCCGAGGGATCGCGCGAAACCGTGCTCGAGACCTGGGACAAGGCGATCGAGGCGGCGCGCGCCAATGTGCGTTTCAACGCCGAGGTGGTCGGCATCAAGGGCGCGCGGGGCGACTTCCAGGTCACGCTGGCCGATCGCAGCGTCGTGCGCGCGCGCCATGTCGTGCTCGCGATCGGGCTGCAGGGGAATCTGCGCAAGCTGGCAGTGCCGGGCGCCGAACTGCCTTCCGTCCAGTACCAGCTCGACGATCCCGACGAGTACCAGGACGAGCACATCGTCGTCGTCGGCACCGGCGACGCCGGGATCGAGAACGCCCTCGTCCTGTCGAATGCGAATACGGTCACCATCCTGAACCGCGGCGGCGAGTTCCCCAACGCCAAGCCGGCGAACGTCCAGCTGCTCCAGACCGCCATCAAGGACGGGCGCATGCAGGCGATGCTGCGCACCGCGCCGAAGCAGATCGAGCCGGGCTGGATGACGGTGGACACGGCGGAGGGCGAGGCGCGGATCCGGTGCGACCGCGTGATCGCGCGCCTCGGCGCGCTGCCGCCGCGCAAATTCGTCGAATCCTGCGGCATCGTCTTCGGCAGCGACAGCCCGTCTGCGTTCCCGGTGGTCAGCGACCACTACGAATCCAACGTCCCGGGCCTCTACATCATCGGCGCGCTGGCGGGCTACCCGCTGATCAAGCAGTGCATGAACCAGGGCTACGAGGTGGTCGAGTTCATCCTCGGCCACGACGTCGCCCCCGCCGACGAGCCGCTGATCCAGGCCAAGCTCGACGCCGCCCAGCCCGGGCTCTCGGTCAGCAAATTCATCGCGATGATCCGCGAGCGCGTGCCGGTCTTCTCCGAGCTGTCGCCGCTGCAGATCCGCGAGTTCCTGCTGACCTCGGAAATCCACCTGGCGCCGGCGCAGCACAAGATCTTCGAGCGCAACGACTATACCAACAGCTTCTATGCGATCGTCGACGGCAGCGTCGAGATCGCGATCGGCGAAGCCGGTTCGCCCGGCAACCCGATCCTGCGCACCGGCGAGTTCTTTGGTGAGATCGGCCTGATCTCCGGACGTCGGCGCGGCGCCACGGTGCTCGCCAAGACGTCGGCGTTGCTGCTGGAGGTCCCGCGCAACACGATGCTGCGGCTCGAGCGGTCGGTGCCCAGCGTGGCGCGCGCGATCGACGAAGTGGCGATCGTGCGCGTTATCAAGAGCTATCTCGGCCAGGGCCTCGACAACGCCCTGCTGGGCCCGGTGGTCAAGCAGGCCGAACT
>JBIKXN010000026.1:0-15740 GCA_044355765.1 Alphaproteobacteria bacterium | reverse complement strand
TGCCGGCCGCCTGGGCGTCGCTCATCCCCGCTTCGCAGAGGCGCTGGGAGAATCGCAAAGTGTCGAACGCCACGCTCATGCTCCGAAAATCGGCGAACACGGCCCGCATGTCACCGGGGCAAGAGGGCTAATTCTAGCATGCTGCTCCGCAGACGACATCCTGGCGGTGGCCGCTGCGATCCTGGCCGCCGCTCCCCCCTTGCGTCGCAGTGTCGCCGGGAGAACCGCAACGCGTCGGATTCCATCGTCACGCGCGGAGCGTCGTCAGGGCCAGCCGGAACGACGACATGCCGACGGCGGACGGCGCTTGTCGCCGTCGGCAGGCGGCGCCGCCTTCAGCCCTGGGCAGGCGGGGCGCGCCGGACGAAGCGCGCGCCCAGCGCCAGCGCAAGCAGCGCCGCGTGCAGCAGCGCCTCGCGCGTCGGCAACGCGCGCGCCAGCAGGAAGTGCAGCGCCGCGAGCCCGGCGATCGGCAGCGCGAGGCGGTGCAGGCGCTCCCACGCCGTCCCGAGCGCGGCGCGCGCGGCAGCGTTCGATGTCGCGACAAGCGGCGCCAGCAGGACCAGCGCCGCGACGCCGGCCAGAAGATAGGGCCGCGGCATTTCGCCGAGGAGGAAGCTCCAGTCGTAGCCGTATTGCCGACACCAGGCCCATGCGTGGGCGAAGCCATAGGCGGCGGCGAACAGCCCGATCATCCGCCGCGGCGCCACCAGGGCCGCAAGGCCGGTCAAGCGAGCCAGTGGCGACAGGAGCAGACCGAGCGTCAGCAGCCGCATCGACCAGGATCCGGTCTCGTGGAGGACGGTCCGGTAGGGCGTCGCCAGCGCTCCGGAGGCGAAGTCGATCGCGAGCGAAAGCGCCGGGGCGGCCGCGAAGACGAAGACGACCGCGCGCGCGACGCGCGCGGCGTTCATCGGTGCCGCAGCATCACCAGCGCGATGCCGGCGAAGAGCGACAGCGCAGCCAGCGAGGTGCCGGTCGCTGGCCAGATCATCGCGACGCCGAGTATGGCCAGGAAGAGTCGCGGCACCGGTCCGATCGGGCGGCCGAGCCAGGACTCCGCCGCGCCGGCCAGAGCCATGGTCGCCCCCAGCGCAGCCGCGATCTGGATCACGATCGTTGCCGTGTCGCCGATCAGCAGCACGCCCGGCTGGTAGACGAAGGCGAAGGGCAGCAGGAAGGCGACGACGCCGATCCGGCAGGCGAGCAGGCCGATGCGCATCGGGTTCGCGTCGGCGATGGACGCGGCGGCGAAGGCCGCGACCGCGACCGGTGGGGTGATCGCCGACATCGAGGCGAAGAAGACGATGAAGAGATGCGCAGGCAGCGTCTCGATGCCCAGCGAAACGATCGCCGGTCCCGCGAGCACCGCGGCGAGCGCGTAGACCGCGGGCGTCGGCATGCCCATGCCGAGGACGATCGTCACCAGGGCGGCGATGATCAGGGTCAGCAGCAGATTGCCGGGAGCCAGGGCGAACAGCATCGAGCTGATCTTGCCGGTGAGGTCCGTCATCGACAGCGTCCCCACCACCAGCCCGGCGACGGCGCAGGCGACGCCGACGCCGCAGGCACGCGACAGCGCGTCGCCCAGGCCGTCGCGCAGCCTCGCGACCGTCGCCTTGGGATCGCGGCTGCGGATCAGCGCTACGAGAGCCAGCGCCGCGATCGCAACCGCGGCTGACAGGTCGGGACGATCAACGGTCAGCACGATCCAGACGATCAGGGCGATGGGAACGAGGAAGAGCCAGTTCTCGGCGAGAACGGTCAGGACGCGTTCCCCGCGCCCCTCGACGGTCGGCTTCAGGCCGACGCGGCGAGCATGGAAATGCACCGCGAGATAGACCGCCAGATAATAGATGAACGCCGGTACGATCGAGGCGATCACGATCTTCGAATAGGCGATGCCGGTGAAGTCGGACATCATGAAGGCGGCGGTGCCCATCACCGGCGGCATGATCGCGCCTCCGGTCGATGCGACCGATTCCACGGCGCCCGCGTAGACGCGGCTGAACCCGGTGCGGATCATCAGCGGGATGGTGATCGATCCCGTGGTGACCACGTCGGCGGTCGGCGAGCCCGAGATCGAGCCGTACATGCCCGAGGAAATCACCGCCACCTTGGCCGGCCCGCCGACCTGGCGGCCGACCAGCGCCTCGGCGAGGCGATGGAAGAACTCGCCGCCACCGACGCGATCGAGGATGGCGCCGAACAGCACGAATACGTAGACCAGGAAACAGGCGACCAGCAGCGGCGGGCCGAACAGTCCATTGGTGGTGAAGACGAGGTGGTCGATCACCTCCTCGAGGCTGAGTTGGCGATGCGCGAAGGGCCCTTCGAGCAGATGCCCGAAGAAGCCGTAGACCAGGAACAGCGAAACCAGCGTCACCAGCGTCATGCCGATGGTCCGCCGCGTCGCCTCCAGCACCAGCAGGATAAGGACCACCGAGGACAACTGGTCGGCGAAGGACAGCGAGTCGACGATCGGCAGCCGCATCTCGTGGCGCGCGTGCATCGCCACGAAATACAGCGCGGCCGCCCAGGCAGCCGCGACGCAGGCCCAGGCGAAGGGGCTGGACCCGCGTGGCCGCGCGGGCCCGCCGGTCGTCGTCAGGAACGCGACCGACAGGATCGAGGCGAGGAACAGGTAGAGGACTGTGCGCCGCTCGGCATAGACGCCGAAGGCGATCGCGAAGAGGCCGATCCCGACCCCCAGGCCGAGCACCAGCAGGGCGGCGCGCTCGGCCGGACCCTGCTCGCGGCGCTCGCCGGAGGCGAGCAGCGACAAGACACGCATGGCGCTGCCTGCTCCGGTCCGCGCGTCAGCTCATCGCGCCGGCGGCGCGATAGGCCTTGATGGCCCCGGGATGCAGCGCCACGGGCGCGGTCTGCGGCAGATCCTTGGGGTTCATGCGCGCCATCGTGGCGTGCGCCGCCTTGAGGTAGTCGAAATGCTTGAGCATTGCGGCGACGACCGCCTCGGCCTGGGCATCGGGCATCTCGGCCCCGGCCAGCAGCGCCACGGTACCGGTCACCGTGTTGATGGTCGCGGGCGTGAAGGGGTAGGTGCCGGCGGGGATGTCGATCGGCTGCGTGCCGACGTCGCGGGTCATGCGTTCGATCACCGCCTTGTCGAGGCCGACCATCCGCACAGGCAAGTCGCGCGTCGCGTTGGCCAGCTGGCCGGATGGGAAGGCGAGCATGTTGACCGACATGTCGACCTGGCCGGCCTTCATCATGTCGAGCGCGGTGTTGTAGTCGACGAAATGGACGCGACCGCCGAAGGCCTCGATCTCCTGGAACGTCACGCCGGCGGCCTTGAAGGCCTCCTCGGTGGCGATCGCCATCATGGTGCCGCGCAGATTGACGGCGAGCCGCAGCGCGATGCGCTCGCGCTTGACCTGCTCGAGGCTCTGCACCGGGCTGGCCGCGCGCACGACGAACTGCAGCGCCGCCTGCGGGTCGATCAGGGCGAGCGCGCGCACGTTCGGGAAGGCGCGCTCGAACGGCGCCTCGCCCTTGAGCGCGCGCAGCGCCATCTGGGTGTGGGCGATGGCCAGCTGGACGCGGCCGGTGGCGACGAGCTGCACGTTGGCGGCGTCGCGACCGGGCTCGTAGGTGAAGGCCGCGCCCGGCGATTCGCGCCGGATCGTCTCGCCGATGGCGTTGCCGATGGCGCTCCAGGCGCCACCGACCGAGCCGCCGGCCATGGTCAGCCGCAACGTCTGGGCGGCGGCGGGAAGCGTGGCGAGGGTTCCGGCGACGAGGCCGCCGGCCGCGAATTGCCTGCGTGTGATCATCTTTCGATCTCCCTGTTTTCGAGGTTGCCGGTCATGCGACCGCCGCGGTGCTGCCGAGGGCGCGTGCCGTCTCCGGCATGTCCCAGACGGACGCGATCCGGTGGTAGCCGCCGCGCAGATGCGCGCGCAGCATCCCCTGGCGATCGAGATGGTCGAACACGGCGAGCAGCGGCGTCCAGAACCCCTCGACGTCGATGAAGACGGTCGGCTTGCGGTGGAGGCCGATATCGTACCACGTCACCATCTCGAAGGCTTCGTCCAGCGTGCCGACCCCGCCGGGCAGTACGAAGAAGACGTCCGACAGGTCGGCCATGACCTGCTTGCGTTCGGCGAGGCCGTCGACCATGCGCAGGTCGCCCAACCGGGTCTCCGCCCGCTCGCGCGCGGCGAGGTGGCGCGGCATCACGCCGGTCACGGCGCCGCCGCCGGCAAGCGCCGCATGCGCGGCGAGGCCCATCAACCCGCGGCCCGAGCCGCCGTAGACGAGGCGAAAGCCGTGCACGGCGCAGAGCCGGCCGAATTCCGTGGCTGCCTCGCGATAGGCGACCGGAAGACCATCGGCGGCCGAGCAGAACAGGCCGATCGTCGGCATGGCGCCGCCCGATCCTGTCGACCCCGAGTCTCCCGCCGCGCGCGCCATGCGTGCCGTCCTCCCGGGCGAGCCATCACCCGTCGCACCGATTGTTAGTACACAAGCGACCGGATGCAAGCGAAACGAGCGCTGCGCGCGGCCTGACGGGCTCAGCCGCGGACCACTGGCTCGAACTCGACGTCGAGGCCGATGTCGACGGCGGCCGCGCCCTGCGTGATGCGGCCGACCGAGATGAAGTCGACGCCGGTCTCGGCGATCGGCCGGATGGTGTCGAGATTGACGCCGCCCGAGGCCTCGGTGAGGCAGCGCCCCGCGACGATGGCCAGCGCCTCGCGCAGCACCGGCGGCTTCATGTTGTCGAGCAGCAGGATGTCGGCGCCGGCTGCCGTCGCCTCGCGCACCTGGTCGAGATTGTCGCACTCGACCTCGACCTTGGTGAGCAGCGGCACCACCGCCTTGGCGCGCGCGATGGCCGCGGTGAGGCTGCCGAAAACAGCGATATGGTTGTCCTTGACCAGGATGCCGCCGTCGAGGCGCAGCCGGTGGTTGCGCGCGCCGCCGACCGTGGTCGCGTATTTCTCGAACATGCGCAGCCCCGGCGTCGTCTTGCGCGTGTCGACCAGCACCGCCTTCGTCCCCGCGATGGCATCGACATAGCGCCGCGTCAGGGTCGCGATCCCCGACATGTGCTGCATCAGATTGAGCGCCGTGCGCTCGGCGGTCAGGATGCCCCGCGCGCGGCCATGGGCGGCGCAGATCACGTCGCCCTTGGCCAGCGTCTGGCCGTCGCGCGCCATGGTCTCGATCGTCGCGTCCGGCGCGTAGCGTCGCAGCGCCGCGATCGCGGGCTCGATGCCAGCGAGCACGAAGCCCTCGCGGGCGCGGAACTCGAACCGGCCGCGCGCCTCGGCGGGCACCAGCAGGTTCGACGTCAGGTCGAACAGGCCGACATCCTCGGCGAGGAAATGGTCCACGCTTTCCTGCATGCGGATCGGATCGAGCATCGTCCCACTCCCGGTCTTTCGCTGGCGGGCTCACGCGGCCCGCGTCATGCCGATTGTTAGTACACAAGCGATCAGATGCAAGTCCGGACCGCATCATGGTCGGCGATGGCGGCGGCGCGGGGTTCGGGCTAGTTTCCGGCGGTCCGCGCGACGGCGGACGCGAACGCAGAGGAGATGGCGATGGTCAAGGCGATGCGCATGCACAAGGTCGGCGGACCCGAGGTGCTGGTCTGGGAGGATGTCGACGTCGCGGCGCCGAAGCCGGGCGAGGCGCTGATCCGGCACACCGCGGTCGGCCTCAACTACATCGACACCTATCACCGCTCGGGCCTCTATCCCGTGCCGATGCCGGCGATCATCGGCAGCGAAGGCGCCGGCGTCGTGGAAGCCGTCGGCGAAGGCGTGAGCGAGGTCGCGGTCGGCGACCGCGTCGCCTACGGAAACGCCCCGATCGGCGCCTATGCCGAGAAGCGCACGCTGCCCGCGCACCGGCTGCTCAAGCTGCCGGCGGGAATCTCGGACCGCCAGGCGGCGTCGATGATGCTCAAGGGCATGACCGCGCAGTACCTGATCCGCCGCACCTACCGGGTGAAGCCGGGCGAGACGGTGCTGGTCCATGCCGCCGCCGGCGGCGTCGGCCTGATCATGTGCCAGTGGCTCAAGCATCTCGGCGCGACCGTGATCGGCACGGTCGGCGACCGCGCCAAGGCCGAACTGGCGCGCGCTCACGGCGCCGACCACACGATCCTCTACCGCGACGAGGATTTCGCCGCGCGGGTCAAGGAGATCACCGGCGCCCGGATGGTGCCGGTCGTCTATGACGGCGTCGGGAAGGACACCTGGGACAAGTCGCTGGACTGCCTGCAGCCGCGCGGACTGATGGTCAGCTACGGCAACGCGTCGGGCGCGGTCCCGCCGATCAACATCGGCATCCTCAACACCAAGGGCTCGCTCTACGTGACCCGCCCGTCGTTGAACGGCTACGTCGCCAGACGCGACGAATTGGTCGAGACCGCGAACGACCTCTTCGACGTCGTGCTCAAGGGTGCGGTCCGGATCGAGATCAACCAGACCTACGCGCTCAAGGACGCGGCGCAGGCGCATCGCGATCTCGAGCAGCGCAAGACCACCGGGTCGACCGTCTTGACGCTCTGAGCCGCAGCGCCGCCTCGGCCCGAAATGAAAAACCCGCCGCCATGTCGCCATGGCGGCGGGTTTCGCGCGCTATGTCGCCCGCGACCCTACATCGCGGACGTCAAGCGGCGCGCCAGAGTCAGATCGACTCCTTCAGCTCCTTGGCGGCGCGGAAGGCGACCTTCTTGCTGGCCTTGATCTTGATCGCCTCGCCGGTGGCCGGGTTGCGGCCCATGCGCGCGGCGCGCTTGCGCACCGAGAAGATGCCGAGGCCGGGAATGCGGACCTTCGTGCCCTTCGAGATATGCTTGGTCACGGCCGCGATGAACGTATCGAGTGTCGCGGCCATATCCTTCTTCGAAGTCTCCGAGTCTTCGGCCATCTTCGAGGAGATCTGCTTCAGCGAGACGGTGGGTACCTTGGCGGCAGCCATGGGCGCTCCTTTTGTGAGAAGTTTCAGGATCGAGCGAATCGGTCCTGGCGTCTGTGTGCGCGCGTTCATTGGGGTTTTCAAGCGTTTTTCGCGCGGTGCGGCGCGAAAATGCCGCAAATCCTGCCGATTCCGGTGGTGGTCTCCCCGCCGTCACATGCCGCAGATCGCGCGCATCGTCGCCGCGATGCCCGGCGCGCAGACGAGAACGTCGTTGCCCTTGGCGAGCCCGTCGCCCGCGAAGAAGTCGTTGGTCCAGGCGCCGGCCTCGGCGGCGATGACCAGGCCGGCCGCCACGTCCCAGCTGTTGATGTGGCTTTCGCAATAGGCGTCCGTGCGGCCGTCGGCGACATAGGCGATGCCGAGCGCGCCGGATGCCGCGCGCTTGGCGTTGGCGCCCGCCTCCATCGTCCGGCGCACGCGGTCGGTGTAGTCGGCGAGCGGCCGGCGCGTCGACCAGCCGATCTCGACCGTCGCGACCCGGATATCCGCGGTCGCCGCGGCGCGGATCGGCGCGCCGTCGCGCGTCGCGCCATGGCCGCGGCGCGCCAGATAGAACTCGCCCGTCGCCGGCATGAAGATCGCGCCGATCTGCGGCACGCCGTCCTGCATGTAGCCGATCGAGACGCACCAATGCGGCTCGCCGCGGGCGAAATTCGCCGTCCCGTCGATCGGGTCGACGATCCAGAGCCGTTCGGCCGCTGCCCCGCCGCCTTCTTCGCCGAGCACCGCGTCGCCGGGAAAGGCCTCGGCGACGCGCTTGCGCAGCAGCGTCTCGACCGCCCCGTCGGCGACGGTGAGGAAATCCTGCGCGCCCTTCATCGTCGTGCCGAGCGAGGCGCGGTCGTGGAAATACCGCAGCGCCAGCGCGCCGGCTTCGCGCGCGAGGCCGACGACGGCGAGATGGCGCTGGGCGAGCCCGGTGCTCGATGCCGACATGTGCTCTCCTGTCCTTCCGGTGCGATTGCAAGCGCGCGAGTCTACGCGGCGCGCGCCGCCGCCGCGAGCGCCGCGTCGGTTGCGCTTCAGGCCGCCCGGGGCGCGTCGGTGCGCAGGCAGCGCGCCGCGTGTCCGCCGCCGAGCGCGCGTGGCGGCGGCGGCGCGGCGGCGCACGCATCCGTCGCCAGGGCGCAGCGCGGCGCGAAGGCGCAGCCCGCCGGCAGGCGCGACAGATCCGGCGGCGCGCCTGGGATCGCGGCCAGCCGCGTGCCCTTCGCAGCGGCGCCGGCGCGGCTGGCCAGCAGGCCGGCCGTGTAGGGGTGATGCGGGTTGCGCACGACGTCGCGCGCGCTGCCGCTCTCGACGATGCGGCCGGCATACATGACCGCGATGCGGTCGGAGGTCTCGACCGCGACGCCGATGTCGTGGGTGACGAAGATCACCGCCATCCCGAACTCGCGCTGCAGCTCGCGCAGCAGCAGCAGGATCTGGATCTGGACCGTGGCGTCGAGGGCGGTGGTGGGCTCGTCGGCGAGCAGCAGACGCGGCCGGCAGGACAGCGCCAGCGCGATCATCGCGCGCTGGCGCATGCCGCCCGACATCTCGTGCGGATAGGCGTCGAGCCGGCGCGCGGCGCCGGGGATGCGCACGCGCTCGAGCATCTCCAGCGCACGCCGCCGCGCCGCCGCGCGGTCGAGGCCTTCGTGGCGGCGCACGGTCTCGGCGATCTGGTCGCCGACGGTGAAGACCGGATCGAACGCCAGCATCGGCTCCTGGAAGATCATCGCGACGTTGCGTCCGCGATGATCGGCGAGCCGCCGCTGGTCCATCGTCAGCACGTCCTCGCCGCCGACCAGGATGCGCCCGGAGACGCGCGCGCGCCGCGGCGGCAGCAGCCGCAACAGGCTGCGCAGCGTCACGCTCTTGCCCGATCCGGACTCGCCGAGCAGCCCCAGCGTCTCGCCCGGATCCAGCGACAGGTCGACGCCGTTGACGGCGTGGACGACGCGCCCGTCCGTCTCGAAGCGGACCGAAAGGTCCTCGACGCGGACGAGCGGCTCGCTCATTCCGGCACCCGCAGATGCCACCCGGTCGCCTGCTGATAGGCATGGCCGGCGGCGAACAGCGTCGCTTCGTCGAAGGCACGTCCGATCAGTTGGAAGCCGACCGGCAGGCCGCCGGCGGCGAAGCCGGCGGGAACGCTGAGCCCAGGCAGGCCAAGATAGTTGATGCAGCGCGTGAAGCGCGTGAAGCGGCCCAGCCTGGCGCCCAGATCGGGACCGGGACCGAAGGCGGTCTCGTCGATCGTCGGGGCGGCGCTGTCGGTGACCGCCGCCAGCAGCATGTCGCAGCGATCGAAGACCTTGGCCGAGAAATCCTCGAGCATCGGCCCGCGTGCGCGCATCGCGTCGAGATAATATGCGGCCGGAATCGTGAGCCCGGCTTCGAGCCGCGCGCGCACCTGTGCGCCGTAATCCTGGGGCCGGGTGCGCAGCCATTCGCGGTGGATGGTCACGGCCTCGGCCGACATCACCATCGAGCAGAATGCGTTGAGCCGATCCATGTCCGGCGGGTCGACCGGCACGACATGGGCGCCCAGCCCGGCGAAGACCCGCTCGGCGTCGGCCAGCAGACGGCGCGTCTCGTCGTCGCATTCGGTGAAGAAGCGCGTCGGCACCCCGATGCGCAGACCCTTGGCACCGCGCGCGAGGCCGGCGACGTAGTCCGGTACGGGCTCGGCCGATGCCGTCGGATCGGCGGGATCCGCGCCAGCGATCAGGCCCAGGATCAGCGCCGCGTCCTCGACCGTCCGTGCCAGCGGCCCGACCGTGTCGAGGCTCCAGGACAGCGGCATCGCCCCGGCGCGGCTGACGCGCCCCCAGGTCGGCTTGATGCCGACGACGCCGCAGAAATGCGCCGGCACGCGGATCGATGCGCCGGTGTCGGAGCCGAGCGCGGCATGGAACATGCGCGCCGCCACGCCGGTCGCGGATCCCGACGAGGACCCGCCGGTGATGTGCGCGGGGTTCCAGGCGTTGCGCGCGTGGCCGATGGCCCAGTTGTGGCCGGTGGGGCCGAAGGCGAACTCGGCCATGTTGAGCGTGCCGAGGTCGAGCGCACCGGCGGCGTCGAGCCGCGCGAGGGCCGTGGACGTGGTCGGCGCGACCCAGTCGCGGCGCAGCTTCGAGCCGCAGGTCGCGATGCGGCCCTGGCGATAGTACATGTCCTTGTGGGCGAGCGGCACGCCGTGGAGCGGGCCACGGAACCGCCCGCGTCGCGCTTCGCCGTCGGCGAGATCGGCGGCCGCGCGTGCGTGCTCCGCGTCGAGCGCGACGAAGGCGTTGAGCCGCGGGTTCCAGGCCTCGATGCGCGCCAGGTTGTCCTCGACGGCCTGGCGCGAGGTGACCCGTCCGGCGCGGATGGCGCGCGCCAGATCGCTCGCCGAAAGCAGGGCAAGGCTGGCGGTCATCGCCGGGCCCGGCGCTGCGCGGCGGGATAGGTTCCGGGCTCCGCCTCGAAGGCGATGGCGCGCATATGCGCGTCCGCCGCCTCCAGCAGTCCCGCCATCGACTGCGCCGCGTCGCGCGCGGCCGTCTCGTCCAGTTCCACGCCAAGCCGCGCGGCCAGGACCGTGGCCGCCGCCGTATCGAGTTTCGTCGTCACGCTTCCTGTCTCCCGTGCCTGCCCGCCCGGCCATGGCCGGAGGCGGGATCGTTCATGTGGCAGGCAACCTGACGACGATCGCCGGCCGGACGCAAGCCCGGTTCGACCCGCCGACAGGGCTCCTCGGCGAAGGGACAGCGCGTATGGAAGCGGCATCCCGGCGGCGGGTCGATCGGGTTGGGCGGATCGCCGGCGAGCGGCGCCTGTTCGGTACGGCGATCGGGATCGATCGACGGCATCGCCGAGAGCAGCGCCGCCGTGTAGGGATGGCGCGGATCGGCGTAGATCTCGTCGACCGCGCCGATCTCCACCACCTTGCCCAGATACATGACCATCACGCGGTCGGACATGTAGCGCACGACGCTGAGATCGTGGCTGATGAAGACGTAGGTCAGCCCCAGCTCGGCCTTGAGGTCGCAGAGCAGGTTCAGCACCTGCGCCTCGACCGACTTGTCGAGCGCGGAGACGGCCTCGTCGAGCAGCAGCAGCCGCGGCGACAGCGCCAGCGCGCGGGCGATATTGACGCGCTGGCGCTGGCCGCCGGAGAGCTCGTGCGGGTAGCGGCCGGCGAACAGCGTCGGATCCAGGCCGACCTTGCGCAGCAGCTCGCGGGCGAGGTCGCGGGAAGCCGCCGCCGCCATGCCGTGGACACGCGGGCCGAAGGCGATCGAGTCGGCCGCGGTCAGGCGCGGATTGAGCGAGGCGTAGGAATCCTGGAACACCATCTGCACCTGGCGGCGCAGCTCGGCGAGGGTCAGCCCGTCGCCCAGCCCGAGCCCGTCGAAGATCGTCTCTCCGGCATCGGGTTGGATCAGGCGGATCAGCAGCCGCGCGGTCGTCGACTTGCCGCAGCCCGACTCGCCGACGATGCCCAGCGTCTCGCCCTGCGCGACCTCGAAGGAGATGCCGTCGACCGCCTGGACGTCGGCGATCTTGCGCCCGAACAGGCCGCCGCGCACGGGGAAGTACTTGCGCAGCCCGGTGACGCGCAGGAGCGGCTGCGCGCTCACAGCTTGACGTCCATGGCGCTGCGCAGCCCGTCGCTGAGCAGGTTGAAGCAGATCGAGACGACGAAGATCATCGCGCCGGGCAGCGCCGCGACAAGGGGCTGGCTGTAGATCGCGGTGCGCAGCGTGTTCAGCATCAGCCCCCATTCCGGCTCGGGCGGCTTGGTGCCCAGGCCCAGGAAGGAAAGCCCGGAGGCGAGGATCATCGCCACGCTGATCAGCCCGGTGGCGTAGACGAAGACCGGGCCCAGCACGTTGCCGAGGATATGGACGCGGATGATCGTGAACGCGCCGGCGCCCGAAGCGCGCGCGGCGTCCACGAAGTCCAGGCTGCGCACCGACGTCGTGACGCTTTCCGCCACCCGCGCGATCGGCGGGATGAACACGATGGTGAGCGACAGCAGCGAATTGGCGATCCCCGCGCCCAGCGCGCCCGAGATCGCGATGGCGAGCAGCACCGAGGGAAAGGCGTAGAACACGTCGATCGTGCGCATGATCGCCATGTTGACCCGCCCCCCGGCGTAGCCCGCGACGATGCCCAGGGCCGAGCCGATGACGAACGCGTTGACGACCGGCACGATGCCCAGGAACAGCGACAGCCGCGCGCCGTAGATCAGGCGCGCCAGCATGTCCCGGCCCTGCTCGTCGGTGCCGAGCCAGTGCGTGAAGCCCTGCGGCGTGGTGAAGCCGATCGGCCGCAGACGCCGCGCGATCGAGCCGCGATAGGGATCGGCGAGGCCGAGCCATGGCGCCGCCAGCGCGGCCAGGACCAGCGCCAGCAGGATCGCGGCGCAGACCATCGCGACGCGGTCGCGCGACAGCCGTCGGCCGACGCCGGCCCAGTAGCCGCGATGCGCGGTCGCGCCCGTCCCCATCGCGTCACGCCCGCCGGATGCGCGGATCGAGCGCGGCCTGGGCCACGTCGACCAGCAGGTTGAGCGCGACGAAGAACAGGCCCAGGACCAGAATCGTGCCCTGCAGCAGCGGCAAGTCGCGCTGGAAGATCGCGGCGTTCAGCAGGAAGCCCGTGCCGGGCCAAGAGAACACCGTCTCGATCAGGATCGAGCCGCCCAGCAGATAGCCGAGCTGCAGCCCCATCACCGCAAGCGCGGTGGGGGCCGCGTTCTTGACGACATGCGCGAAGATCGCGCCGTCGCGCATGCCCTTGGCGCGCAGCGCGTCGACGAATTCCTGGCTCAGGATGTCGCCGACCAGAGCGCGCAGGGTGCGGGTGACGATGCCCATCGGGATCACCGACATCGTGATCGCGGGCAGAAGCAGGTACTTGAAATGCTCGAGATCCCAGGCCCATTGCGACGACCCGCCGGGTCCGGCGCCCGAGGCCGGCAGCCAGCCCAGCTGCACCGCGAAGACGATGACCAGGACCATGCCGAGCCAGTAATGCGGGACCGAAACCCCGGCGATCGACAGGACGGTCGCGACGCGATCGATCCACGAGCCGCGGAAATAGCCGGCCACGAAGCCGAGCACGCCGCCGATCGCGAAGCCGATCAGCGTCGCCATCGTCGCCAGCAGCACGGTGTTGGAGACCGCCTTCATGACCTCGTCGGCCACCGGTCGCCCGGTCGCGATCGAGGCGCCCAGGTCGCCCGACAGCGCGCGCCCGAGCCAGATCGAGAACTGCACCGGCAGAGGCCGGTCGAACCCGTAGGCCTTTCGCATCTGCTCGACCAGGGCCTGCGAAGCGTCGGCGGGCAGCACCGAGACCAACGGATCGCCCGGCGCGATATGCACCAGCAGGAAGCACAGCAGGCTGACGCCCAGCGCCACCGGCACGACGTAGAAGACGCGTTTGAGGACGTAGAGAAGCATGGCGCGGAGATCCCGCCGCTCCCCCGGCACGTCGCCGGGGGAGCGGCGCAGACCAGTCTACTGCATCGACACCGTGGTCAGGTCGATGAACCAGCTCTTGGGCTGCACGAAGCCCTTCACGCGCTGGGTCATCGCGCGCGGACCGACGTCGTGCGCGACCCACAGGAACACGGTCTCGTCGACCGCGCGGGCATGCAGCCGCGCGAGCGCCGCGTCGCGCGCCGCGGCGTCGAAGGTCGAGCGCGCCTCGGCGACCAGGCGGTCGAACTCCGGATCGTTGACGAAGCCCCAGTTGTTCGAGACCGGCGGGGCCATCTTCGAATCGAGGAATCGCGCCATCGCGAAGAACGGGTCCATCGCCGCGAAGGTCACGTTGATGGCGTGCGCGCCGCGCGCCGTCTCGTCCTTGGCGCCGCGCCGCCAGTTGGTGAACAGCGTGTTCCACTCGATGACGTCGAGATCGACCTTGAAGAAGCAGTCCGCCAGGTTCTGCTGCATCAGCTCGTTCATCGGCAGCGGCATCATCTGCCCCGAGCCCGACGCCGAGGTCTGGATCTTCACCGTCAGCGGCCTGGCCTTCGAGAAGCCCGCTTCGGCCATCAGCTTGCGCGCCGCATCGGGGTCGTACCTGATGTCGAAGCTGGGATTGCCCCACCAGGGATGGCCGGGCGGCACGGTGCCCTTGGCGGGCTCCATCAGCCCGGCGAGCAGTTCCTTCATCTCGCCGCGGTTGACGCAGAGATTGGCGGCCTGGCGCACGCGCTTGTCCAGGAACGGCGAGCCCTCGACGAAGGAGAACTGCCACGGCCAGACATGCGGCTGGGCGTTGGCGGTGATCGTCATGCCGCGCTGGCGCAGCTGCGCCACGGCATCCGGCGCCGGCGCCTCGATCCAGTCGACCTGTCCGGACAGCAGCGCGGCGGTGCGCGTGTTCGCCTCGGGCATCGGCAGCATCACGACGCGGTCGAGCTTCGGCACGCGCGGCTTGTCCCAGTATTCCGCGTTCTTCACGACCTCGAGCCGCTCGCGCGGCACGAAGCGCTCCATCTTGAACGGGCCCGTGCCCGAGGAATTGGCCGCGAAGGCGGTCCAGGCTGCCGCCGCCTTCGCCTTGGCGTCCGCGCCCGGCGCGGCGTCGAACAGCTTCTGCCAATGCGCCGGCGAGGCCATGAACAGGTTGGTGAGGTTGATGGGCAGGAAGGAATCGGGCTGGCTGGTCGTCAGTTCGACCGTCAGCGCGTCGATCTTCCGCGCGCTGCGCAGCGTGGGCATGCGCGAGGCGGTGACGCCGACCTGGCTGGCGTCGAAATGCATCGCGTCCTGCTTCAGCACCTTCTCGACGTTCCACACCACCGCGTCGGCGTCGAAAGCCGAACCGTCGTGGAATTTCACGCCCGGCCGGAGCTTGAACACCCACTTGGTCTTGTCGTTGGCGTCCACGGCCCATTCGGTCGCGAGGCCGGGAATGACGACGCTGGGCTTGTCGGCCGAGGACAGGTCCCAGGCGGTCAGCGCGTCGTACATCGGGATGCCGGTGAAGCGGTTGCCTTCGAAACCCTGGTCTGGCTGGCCGTGGGTCTTGGGGATGTCGGCCGCGGTCATCGCAATCCGCAGCGTGCCCTGCGCGCCGGCGACGCCGGTCGCCGCCCCAAGGACGATGCCGGCCACGCCGGCGAGAAGACCGAGTTTCATGAAACCTCCTGCTTGCTATGATTTGTCCGCGGCAGCGGGACTTGGGCGCCGCGACCGCTTCGCGGCCGGACTCCCAAGCAAGCCGGGTGCCATGGTCGCGCCCGGGAAATCCCACACGCCGCATGTGGATCTGCCTGGATTTAGGGCAAACGGCCGGAGCTTCGGGATGCGACTGCTGCTTCTAAACGCAAACACGACCCCGGCGATGACGGCGCGCATGGCAGCCGCCGCGGCGCGGCGCGCGGGACCCGGCGTGACGATCGACGGGGCGACCGGGCGCTTCGGCGCCGCCTACATCTCCACCCGCGCCGCGGCGGCGATCGCGGGGCATGCGGCGCTCGACGCGCTGGCGCAGGAGGTCGGCGCGGCGAACCCGAAGGGCTATGGCGCGGTCGCGCTGGCCTGCTTCGGCGATCCGGGACTTTTGGCGCTGAAGGAACTCTCGCCGATCCCGGTGATCGGCATGGCCGAGGCGTCGCTCGGACTTGCGGCGCAGCTCGGCGGCAGGATCGGCATCGTCACCGGCGGCGAGCGCTGGGTTCCGATGCTGCGGGAACTCGCTGGACTGCTCGGGCTTGCCGATCGCCTCGCCGCGCTGCGCGCGACGCGGCTGACCGGCGCGCAGATCGCCGCCGATCCGGAGGCCGC
>JBIKXN010000314.1:0-4863 GCA_044355765.1 Alphaproteobacteria bacterium | reverse complement strand
TCGATGAAGCGCTGGTGGTCGCCGAAGACCGTGCGCATCTGGCCGGGCCAGGAATCGGCGATGCAGAGATTGCCTTCGCAGGCCCCCGCCAGTTCCTTGCCCTCGTTGTCGACGATCACCGGCTTGATGGCGAAGAACGGCTTGGTCGCCGAGCCGGGCTTCTGCGCGATCGCGCCGGGCAGCGGCGTGATCAGGATGCCGCCGGTCTCGGTCTGCCACCAGGTATCGACGATCGGGCAGCGATGGTCGCCGACGACGCGGTGGTACCACAGCCACGCCTCGGGATTGATCGGCTCGCCGACCGAGCCCAGCAGGCGCAGCGACTTGCGGCTGGTCTTCTTCACCGGCGCCTCGCCCTCGCGCATCAGCGCACGGATGGCGGTGGGCGCGGTGTAGAAGATGTTGACCTTGTGCTTGTCGACGACCTGCCAGAAGCGCGAGGAATCGGGATAGTTCGGCACGCCCTCGAACATCAGCGTCGTCGCGCCGTTGGCGAGCGGCCCGTAGACGATGTAGCTGTGCCCGGTGACCCAGCCGACATCGGCGGTGCACCAGTAGATGTCGCCGTCGTGGTAGTCGAAAACATACTGGTGCGTCATCGACGCCCATACCAGGTAGCCGCCGGAGGTATGCAGCACGCCCTTCGGCTTTCCGGTCGAGCCGGAGGTGTAGAGGATGAACAGCGGATCCTCAGCGCTCATCTCGACCGGCGCGCACTCGGCGGGCACCGCAGCGACCTCGTCGTGGTACCAGAGGTCGCGGCGGGAATCCCAGGCGATCCCGCCGCCGGTACGCTTGACGACCAGCATCTTCTTGACCGTCGGGCAGCTCTTGAGCGCCTCGTCGGCGTTGGCCTTGAGCGGCACCTTGCGGCCGCCGCGCAGGCCTTCGTCGGCCGTGATCACGAAATTCGACGCGCAGTCCTGGATGCGGTTGGCGAGGCTGTCCGGCGAGAAGCCGCCGAAGACGATCGAATGCACCGCGCCGATCCGCGCGCAGGCCAGCATCGCGTAGGCCGCCTCGGGGATCATCGGCAGATAGATCGTGACCCGGTCGCCCTTCTTCACGCCGTGCTTCTTCAGCACGTTGGCGAGGCGGCAGACCTCCGCGTGCAACTGGCGATAGGTGATCTTGCTGTCCTCGTTCGGGCTGTCGCCTTCCCAGATGATCGCGACGCGGTCGCCATGCGCGGCGAGGTGCCGGTCGATGCAGTTCGCCGACACGTTGAGCGTGCCGTCGTGGAACCAGCGGATATGCAGGTCGGCGGCGTCGTAGGAGACGTCCTTCACCTGCGTGTAGGGCTTGATCCAGTCGACGCGACGGCCATGCTGGGCCCAGAAGCCCTGCGGGTCCTTCAGCGACTGGGCGTACATCGCCTCGTACTTGGCGGCGTTCACCCAGGCGCGGGCCTCGTGCTCCTTCGCGACGGGAAAAACATTGCCCTCGGGCATGGCGTCATCTCCCCTAGGAAAGGGTCTCGCACCGGGCGATCGGGGCCCGTGCGGCCCTCCCCTGTCTTAATCCACCGCCGTCCCGGGGCACAAGACGCTGGCCCGCCGGCGGCCCCCGGCCCCCGGGGCGGCCGGCGACACGGCCGATGTGGCGAGGCCGCGTCCGCCCTGATAAATGACAGTCATGACCAGACCCCTCCTCAGGCTCGGGACGCGCGGTTCGCTGCTCGCCCTCGCCCAGACCGGGCTCGTGCGCGATGCGCTCGCCGCCGCCTGGCCCGCGCTGGCGGCTCCAGGCGCCATCGAAACGGTCGTCGTGCGCACCACCGGCGATCGCATCCAGGACCGCCCGCTCTCCGAGATCGGCGGCAAGGGCCTCTTCACCAAGGAACTGGAAGAGGCGCTGCTGGACGGCAGCATCGATGCCGCCGTGCACTCGGTGAAGGATCTGCCCGCGGAACTGCCCGCGCCCTTCGTGCTCGCCGCGACGCTGCCGCGCGAGACCCCGTTCGACGCGCTGATCAGCCGCCATCCCTGCGACGGGTTGGCGGGGCTGCCGCGCGGCGCGCGGATCGGCACCTCGGCGCTGCGTCGTCAGGCCCAGCTCCTCGCCCAGCGCGAGGACCTGTCGGTTGGCATGCTGCGCGGCAATATCGACACCCGGCTGCGCAAGGTCGGCAGCGGCGATTTCGACGCGATCCTGCTCGCCGCCGCCGGTCTCAGGCGGCTCGGCCTCGATGGCCACATCACCTGCCTGCTCGATGCCGACTCCATGCTGCCGGCGGTCGGCCAGGGCGCCATCGGCTGCGAGACGCGCGCCGGCGATGCGCCGGTACGCACCTATCTCGAGGCCATCGACCATGCGCCCACCCATCACGCGGTCCGGGCGGAGCGCGCGATGCTGCGCGTGCTGGAGGGCAATTGCCGCACGCCGATCGCCGGCCTTGCCCGTACCGACGACGGAGGGCTGACGCTGAACGGGCTGGTGGTCACGCCCGACGGGCGCCAGGGCTGGCGCATCAGCCTGTCCGGCGGACCCGCCGAGTGCGTGGAACTCGGCCGCGAGGTCGGCCACGAAATCCTGCGCATGGCCGGCGACGACTTTCCGCGCGTCGGCTGAGGCCGTCCATGCGCCTGCTCGTCACGCGGCCGCTCGACGACGCGCAGGCGTTGGCCGACCGGCTCGAGGCGGGCGGCCACGAAGCGCTGGTCGAGCCGCTGCTGACCATCGCGCCCGACCTCGCCGCGCCCCTGCCGCTCGACGGCGCGCGCGCGCTGCTCTTCACCTCCGCCAACGGCGTGCGCGCCTTCGCGCTGCGCAGCCCGCGCCGCGACCTGCCGGTCTTCGCGGTCGGCGCGGCGACCGCCGCGGCAGCGCGCGCGATCGGCTTCGCCGTCGTCGACGAGGCGGCCGGCGACGTCGAGGCGCTGGCCAGCCTCGTCGCCGCGCGGCTCGCGCCCGGCGACGCGCCGCTCGTGCATGTCGCGGGCAAGGTCGTCGCGGGCGATTTGGCGGGACGCCTGGAACAGCGCGGCTTCGCGGTGCGCAGAGCGACGCTCTACGACGCGGTGCCGGCGCCGCGGCTTTCGGTCGCGGCGCGCGCGGCGGTGGAAGGCGCGACACTCGATGGGGTTCTGCTGTTCTCGCCGCGCACGGCGGCCGTCCTGGTTTCGCTTCTGGACGACCCGGCGCTGCGCGCGGCGGCGGGGCGGCTGACGCTCTTCGCGCTCAGCCAGGCGGTCGCCGACGCCGCGGCGCCGCTGCCCTGGCGGCGCGTCCTGGTCGCGGCGCGGCCGGACGAGGAGGCGCTGCTCGCGCTGGTCGAGCGCGAGACAGGCGCGGCGGCGACGCCGGAGGAGGCCGCGATGACCGACCGGGAACCGACAGCGATGCCTCAGGCCCTGCCAGACTCTCACCCCGCGACGCCTGCCGCGCGCGGCGCGTCCTGGCCGCTGCTGCTCGTCGCGACGGTCGCCGTCGTGGCGCTGGTGCTGGACATCTACACCATCGCCGGCATGCCGCGGCGCGAGGCGCAGCGGCGCGACAGCGAGAGCGCGATGCAGGAACGCATCGTCCGTCTGGAGCGCGAGCTCGGCGCGATCGCCCAGCTGCGCACCGCGCGCGACGACGCCGAGCGGCGCGTCCGGCGCCTGGAGACCGGGCTGGCCGAGGCCGGCGCCGCCGTCGAAGCCCTGGGCGCGCGGCTCGAGACGCTCGATCGCTCTCTGGGCGCCGAGATCGCGCGTCTGGCGGACGGCGCTAACCGCGCCGCCGGGCCCGATCCCCTGGCTGCGCTCGCCGAACAGGTCCAGGCCTTGCGCGGCGAGATCGCCGCGCTGCGCCCTGCGCTGCCGACCTCGCCGCCGCCGGCAGTGGACGTGCCGCCGCCGCCGCCGACCGAGGCCGCGACGCGGGGCGCCAGCCAGGCGCTTGCGGCGCTGCGCGCGGCGCTCGCCGCCGGTGCCGCGCCGGGTCCTGCCATCGCCGCGCTGCGCGAGAGCCTGGGCGGCGTGCCGGCCGCCGCCGAGGCGCTGGCGCGGCTCGACCAGGCGGTCGCAGCGCTGCCGCCCGACGCGGCCGCGCTGCGCGCCGAGTTCGCGCGCGCCGCCGCCGCCGCCTTGCGCGCCGCGCGCGCGGCGACCGACGACGCCGCCCGGTCCTGGTGGCAATCGGCGCTCGACCGGCTGGGGGCGCTGATATCTATCCGCCGCGTCGGCGAACGTCCGGGCGGCGACGCCGAGGCGGTGCTGGCGCGGGCCGAGCATCGGCTCGCCGCCGGCGATCTGGCCGGGGCGCTGGCGGAATTGTCGGCGTTGCCGCCGGATCCGGCGTCGGCGACCGCCTTCGCCGGCTGGCTGACCGCGGCACGCGCGCGGCTCGCCCTCGACGCCGCGCTCGCCGACGTCGCGCGCGCCGTCGGCGAGCGCTGAGCGCCATGCGTCGCGCCCTTGGCCTGCTGGTCCTCGCGGCGGCGACGATCCTGGCCGTCGTCTGGTTCGCCGAGCGTCCGGGCGAGGTCGCCGTGGTCTGGCAGGGCTGGCGCATCGACACGTCCTTCGGCGTGCTGGCGATCGCCGCCGGGCTCGTCGCCGTCGCCGCGATCGCGCTCGCCTGGCTGTGGCGCATGCTGGTGACCGGTCCGCGCCGGCTCGCGCGGTGGCGGCGCGACCGGCGCCGGCGCCAGGGCTATGCCGCGCTGACGCGCGGTCTGGTCGCCGTCGCGGCCGGCGATCCGGCGGAGGCGCGCCGGCATGCGCGGCGCGCCGACGTGCTGCTCGACGAGCCGCCGCTGACGATGCTTCTCGCGGCGCAGACCGCGCAGCTGCTTGGCGACGAGGACGAGGCGCGGCGTCATTTCCGCCGCATGCTCGAAAACCCCGAGACCGCGTTTCTCGCGCTGCGCGGCCTGAT
>JBIKXN010000313.1:0-4876 GCA_044355765.1 Alphaproteobacteria bacterium | reverse complement strand
CAGCGCGGTGTTGCAGGCGCCTGCGTCGGCGGCATCGCGGATGCGCGCGGCATTCGTGACGAGGAAATCGTCGCCGACGACGAGACAGCGGGCGCCTACGGCGCGCGTGAACGCCGCCATCCCGGCGCTGTCGGTCTCTGCCAGAGGATCCTCGATCGCGACGATCCGATAGCTGTCGGTCCAGCGCGCGAGCATCGCGCCGAGCTCCGCCGCGTCCATCGTGCGGGCGTCGCGGCGCAGGCGATAGGCACCATCCTGGTGGAACTGCGTGGCCGCGATGTCGAGCGAGATCGACATCTCGCGGCCAGGCACGAAACCGGCGGCCTGAATCGCCGCGTGCAGCGTCTCCAGCGCGGCCTCGTTCGAGTCGAAGGCCGGCCACCAGCCGCCTTCGTCGGCGACACCCTGGAGCAGTCCACGCGACTTGAGGATGGAGCCGGCGGCGCGATAGACCTCGCCGGTCCAGTCCAGCGCCTGGGCGACCGAGACGGCTCCGGTGGCGATAACCAGGAAATCTTGCAGATCGACGCGCGCCGCGGCGTGGGCGCCGCCGCCGATGATCTGGATCTCGGGCAAGGCGACGCGCGGCCGGTCGCCGCCCAGATGCCGCCACAGCGGCATGCCCCGTTGCGCCGCCGCCGCGTGCGCGACGGCCATCGACACGGCGATGGTGGCGTTGCCGCCCAGCCGGCGCTTGGTCGGCGTGCCGTCCAGGGCGACGAGCTCGGCATCGACCGCCGTCTGGTCGGCCGCGTCCATGCCGGCGAGGACCAGGGCGATCTCGCCGCCGACATTGGCCACCGCGCGCGTCACGTCGTAGCCGCCGAAGGCCGTGCCGCCGTCGCGCAGATCGACCGCCTCGCCGGACCCGGTCGATGCGCCGGCCGGCGCGATGGCGCGGCCGATCGCGCCGCCCGCCAGTTCGATTTCCGCCTCGACGGTCGGGCGCCCGCGCGAGTCCCAGACCCGGCGTCCATGGATACGGGCGATGCGCGTCGAACTCATTTCGCTTTGGTGCTCCAGGTCTCGGTTTCGGCCATCCATGCAGCGCGGATCCCGGCCAGCCGCGCGGGCGGGTCCGCGATCAAGGGGCGGGCGACGCGGCGCACGGAATCGCGCATCGTCTCGTCGACGATGTACTCGACCGGCGACTTGCCGTCGACCCGGGCGAGGAACAGCGCCGGCAGCAGGGATGCCGCGCGCGCTTCGAGCGCCGCGGCTGGCTCCCAGCCGCACCCGGCCAGGTAGCGCGCGGCGAGCGCGTCGAAGGCCTCAAGATAGGCGCCGGCGCGATGCGGGCGCCAGGCGCATTTCAGCAGCATGTGGTTGAGGCAGAAGGCGAGGTCGAAGGCGGGATCCCCATACCAGGCGCATTCCGCGTCGAGGAAGACAGGGCCCTCGGGGCCGACGAGGATGTTCTTCGGGCTCACGTCGCCATGCACGAGCGCGAGCCGGGTCGCGGCCGTGCGCGCCACCAGCGCTGAGATCGGCGCGGCCAGATCGGCGTGGCGACGCGCCGTCGCCTCCAGGTATGGCTCGAGACGGATCGCATGGAAGATGGCGTCGCTGCGGAAACGCGCCGCGATCTCGGCGCGGCCCGCGGTGGCGGCATGGATCCGCGCCAGCGTCGCGCCGACCGCCTCCGCGATCGTCCGCGAGATCTCGCCGTCGCGCAGCTGCGCCTTCCACAGCTTGAAGCGGGCGGGATCCAGGAATTCCATCACGAACAGACCCGCCTGCGCGTCGACGGCGATCAGCCGCGGCACGCATCCGGGCGCGGCCGCGGCCGCGACCTCCATCCAGGCGACCTCGAAGCCGTTGCGCTCGACCGGGGCGCGCCATTCCTGCGCTACCTTGAGCTGCGCCAGCGCCCTTTTCACGCAGAGTTCGCGGCCGCCGGTCGTCACGCGCCAGATGTCCGACGACACGCCTCCGGCCAGCGGTTCGGCGGGCGGGTCGGCGTCGGGAGCAACGAGGCCCAGACGCCGCAGCGAGTCGAGGATGTCCATGCGGCCGGCGGTCAAGGCGGCACCGCCGGAACCGCCAGCGCGGCGCATGCCGCGTCGATCGCGGGGCCCCAGTCGTCGCGCTCCTGCCGATGCAGCGTGGCGCGCGGATAGAAAGCCGACCTGCCGTCGACGTCCAGCCAATACCAGAACAAGGCCTGACCGCCCGGCAGGAGGACATGGGTGTCGGCACCGATGGCACCGGCGACATGCGCGGTCACGTTGCTGGTCGTGACGACCGTGTCGCAGGCCGCCGCCAGCGCGGCGAGCCCGTCGATGTCCTGGCGCAGGTCGATGTCCGGATCGTGGCGCAGTTCCACGCCGGTCGCCGCGCGCAGCGCGGCACGCGTCGCGCCGGTGTCGCCGTATTGCAGGTCGAGGAATTCGGCATCTATCCCGGCGACGAGCCGGCAGAGCGCGTCGATCGGCAGCGACTTGCGCACGCCCAGCCGGCCGGCACCGCTCGCCCAGCTGAGGCCGACCAGTCGCCGACCGGGCTTGCGGTGGCGCGCCGCCGCCGCGGCGACCGCCGCCGGATCGGGCCGCAGGAAGGCGCGCGGCGCGGCACGGTCGGGCGTCCAGCCGAGCAGACCCATCATGCTGCCGGCGGCGATCTGGGCGGCGCAGTCTTCGACGGGCGGGACAGGCGCGCGCGCGACGACCCTCGCCTGCGGAAAGCTGCGCGCGAAGAGATCCGCGAGCCGAGGTTCTGCCTCGATCGTCAGCCCGCCGCATCGCGTGCGCGCGGTGGCGAACTGGCTGGCGCAGAGGATCTCGTCGCCGAGGCCCTGTTCGCCCCAGACGAAGAGCCGACCGTCGAGCGGCTCGCCGCTCCACCGGCGCAGCGCGAAATGCTCGGGCCGCCGCGGCGCCTTCGCCATCGCCGGGCGGTCGAAGCGGGACTCGTAGTCGATCCAGGCGCGTCGCCAATCGCCGAGCGCCATCAGCGCATAGGCGCGGTTGAGCCGTGCCTGACCGGGCTGGGCGAGCTGCGGGATCGCCCGGTCGAGCAGATCGACCGCTTCGGGCCAGCGGCCGAGGTCGGCGAGCGCCTCGGCCAGGTTGGCCTGCGTCGTGGCGCGGGACGGATCGATGGCGATGGCGCGGCGGAACGCGAGCTCCGCGGCGCGCGTGTCGCCGCCGGCCAGCTCGACCTGCCCGAGTGCGTCGTGCAGCACTGCGGCGTCGCCGCGGCGCGCGAGCGCATCGGCCAGGACCGCGCGCGCGGCGTCCAGGCGGCCGAGATGTCGCAGCATGCCGGCGAGGTTCACCGGCGGCTCCACCGCGCCGGGGTTGACGCGCATGGCTTCGCGATATCCCGACTGGGCGTCGTCCCAGCGGCCCTGGTCGCGGTCGAGATTGGCGAGCGCGAACAGGATCGGCGCATCGCCGGGCTTGAGTTCGGCGGCGCGTTGCAGCGCGGCGCGGGCCAGTTCCGGTTCGCCCAGCGCGTGCAGGGTTCGGCCGCGGCGCAACCCGGCGTAGGCGGCGAGGGGCCCGTCGCCGATGCTGGCGAACAAGGGCAGCGCCGCGCGCGGTTCTCCGGCTGCGAGCAGGCGGTCGCCTTCGCGCAGCAATTCGAGGTCGCGGGCGACGGTCGGGTCGGTGGATGGGTCGCTGCCGGATGGATCGGGCATGTGGCGGGGGAAGGAGGAGACGGCGACGCTGGCCGCGGATATGCCTATGATGCAGCGCCCGCCCATGGACGCAAGCAGACGAAATCGCTCCGGCTCCAGGTCCGCGCGCGCCGGCGCCGACCCGGTGGCGCGTCTGGCGCATGCGTTACGCACGCCGCTCAACGCCGTGCTCGGATTTTCCGAACTGATGGCGGCCTCGCGCTTCGGTCCCCATGGCAATGCCCGCTATCTCGAGTACAGCGCGCTGATCCATCGCGGCGCTGGCGAGATGCTGGCGATGATCGATGCCCTGGCGCGGGTCCTGCACCTGCGCGACCGGTCCTGGCCGTCAGATCGCGGCAGCGTCGACCCTGCGGTGCTCGCGCGCGACGCCGTCGCGCGGGTGCTGCCGCGCGCGGCCGGCCGCTCCCAGCGCGTCGCGCTCGCCGTCGCCAGGAACGTGCGGCCGCGGCGGCTCGACAAGGCGCTCGTCGCCGAGGCGCTCGACGCGCTGCTTCTGAACGCTGTCGATTTCTCTCCCGACGGCGCGACGATCGAGCTGCGCGTCGGGTCCGGGCGCGGCGCGTCGCTGCGCTTCGAGGTCCGCGACCGCGGCGTCGGCATCGCGTCCGACGAGCTGGCGCATGTGGGGACGCCGTTTCTCCAGCTCAGGCCCGGTGGCGTTCCAGGTTCGGCAGGGCATGGTCTTGGCCTCGCCCTGGCCGGCGCGATCGCCGCGCGCGAGGGCGCATCGCTGAGCCTCGCGCGGCGGCGCGGCGGCGGCATCGTCGCGTCGTTGTCCTGGCCGCGCGGTCGCAGGGGCGGCGGCGCGCGCCGAAGCCGCGTCGCGTAGCCCGGGCGCCCGACGCCTCAGCTGCCGATGCGCAGCGGCGACACCAGGCCGCGCAGGCAGGCGATGACGCTGAGCGGCGTCAGGCGGCCGGTGCGCGGGTTCTCCGCGCTCGGCACCCCGGCGATCGTCATGGTGAAGCGCGCGGCCTCGGCCTCGACCTCGATCGTGTGCTGGTTGCGGCCGCTGGTGGGCTCGGCCCAGATCTCGATCCGCGTGCGATCAGGGCCGATGCCGGCCAGCGAGAGCGCTGCGGCGACGTTGACGTTCGCGGGGAAGCCGCGCGCCGCCTCGCGCGCGCTGCCGGCGAAGACACGGGTCGACTGCGCGAAGGACATCACGTCGATGCCGTGCTGGACCAGATAGGGCGCGCCGGCGAGTCCGTTGGGCGGCTTGCGGGTGAT
>JBIKXN010000312.1:0-4883 GCA_044355765.1 Alphaproteobacteria bacterium | reverse complement strand
GAGGCCGCGCGCCACCAGCCGCATCAGCGCCGCATGGTCGGCGCGCCCCGTCAGCAGCCGGTCGAGCGGCACGGGCCCCGCCTCCAGCGCCGCGACCAGCCGCGCCTGCGCCGCGCCGTCGAGACCGGACGCGGGCTTGCGATGCAGGATCGCGAAGCGCCCGTCCCACGCGCCGGGAACCGGTTCCGAAAGCCGGCGATCGAGCGCGTCATGGACAAGGTCGGGATGGCGCGCGGCGAGTGCTGCCAGCGGCACCAGCCGGCGCGGGCCCAGGATAAGGCCGTCGCCTTCCGCCGCCGCGTCGTCGACGCGCAGCTCGCTGTCCCCGCCCAGCCCGATCGTCGCCATCTCGATGGCCTCGACCATGGTGCGATAGCCGCCGACCGCCGCACCGCGCGGATCGATCGCCGGCAGGCCGCCGGAGACCACCGCGATATCGGTCGTCGTGCCGCCGATATCGGCGACCACCGCGTCGGCGAGCCCGGTCAGATAGGTGCCGCCGACGGCGCTGGCGGCCGGTCCGGAGAGCACGGTCTCGACCGGGCGCCGCCGCGCCTCGCCGGCCGCCATCAGCGCCCCGTTGCCGCGCACCACCATCAGCGGCGCGCGGATCCCGGCGGCGGCCAGCCCATGCGCGCAGCGCGCGATCAGCTCGCCGACGATCGGCACCAGCCGCGCGTTGAGCAGCGCGGTCAGCGCGCGCCGCGGCCCGTCGAGCGACGAGGCCAGGTGATGGCTCGCCGTCGCCGGCAGGCCCGTGCGCGCGGCGACCAGCTCGAGCGCCTGGATCTCGTGCGCGGGGTTGCGCACCGAGAACATCGCCGCGATCGCATAGGCGTCGACCCGCGCGGCCGTGGCATCGAGGAACGCCGCCAGCGCGGCGACGTCGAGCGGCGCCGCCGCGTCGCCATGCGCGTCGTGCCCGCCGCCCACGAAGCCGACCGGATCGCTGCCCAGCGCGCGATCGAGGCCCGCGCGCGCCAGCTGCGCGGGCGCGAACCCGATCAGCACCAGCCCCGCGCGGCCGCCCTGGCCCTCGACGATGGCGTTCGTCGCGAGCGTGGTCGACAGCCCGACCAGCCCGATCTCGCCCGGCGCGCAGCCCGAGGCCGCGAGCACCGCGCCGACCGCTTCGCCGATGCCCGCGGCGAGGTCGTGGCGCGTCGTCGGCGCCTTGGCCGAGGCGCGCAGCGCGCCCGCCGCGTCGAGGATCGCCGCATCGGTGAAGGTGCCGCCGGTGTCGATGCCGAGGGAGATCATGGCGGGGCGCAATGTCGTCCGTCGTCGCGCCGCGCTCAAGCCCCGCGCGCGGCGGCGAGGCCCTTGCGCGCGCCGCGCCGTCCGGCCACGGTCGCGCATCCACTGGGGAGACCACGCATGCTGCCGCCGCGCGACCGCCTGACCATCTGCTTCGCCCATGTCGCCTATCGCCTCGGCGAGCGCTTCGCGCTGCGCGGCACGGGCATCGCCCATGTCGAGGCGCATAGCCGCGCCGAGCTGGACGCCGCCATCGGCACCGCCGACGTGCTGGTCTGCTCCGGGCTGTGGCGCAACGACCTGCCGGCGATCGCGCCGCGGCTCAGGCTGGTGCAGTCCTGCAGCGCCGGCACCGATCAATACGACCGCGCGGTCATCGCCGCCGCCGGCATCCGGCTGGCGAGCGCCCAGGGCTGCAACGCCAACGCGGTCAGCGAGCACGCGATCGCGACGATCCTGGCGCTGCTGCGCCGCCTGCCCGAGGCGCGCGACAACCAGGCCAAGCGCCACTGGCGCGGCATGATGGGCGATTTCGCGCGGCGCGAGGACGAGGCCGGCGGCAAGACCGTCGTCGTCGTCGGCACCGGCCGCATCGGCGGTCGCATCGCCCGGCTGTGCAAGGCGCTGGACATGCGCGTGATCGGGGTGCGCCGCGACGCCGCGCGCGGCGTCGAGGGCGCCGACCGCACGCTCGGCTTCCGCGACCTGCGCACGGCGCTGCCCGAGGCCGATTTCCTGGTCCTCGCCTGCCCGCTGACCGACGAGACGCGCGGGCTGGTCGACGCGGCGGCGCTGGCGGCGATGAAGCCGACGGCGCAGCTGGTCAACGTCGCCCGCGGCCGCGTCGTCGACGAGCCCGCGCTGATCGCGGCGCTGCGCGAGGGGCGCATCGCCGGCGCCGCGCTCGACGTCGTCGCCGACGAGCCGCTGCCGGCCGGCAGCCCGCTCTGGGACATGCCGCAGGTGCTGGTCACGCCGCACACCGCGGGCGAGACCCACCGCTACGAGGACAACGTCCTCGACATGATGATGGAGAATATCGGGCGGCTGTGGCGCGGCGAGCGCGCGCTGTTCAACGAGATAGTCTGAAGCGCCGCCGCTGCGCCTTGGGGCGGAAGTCGAGCGCGAATATCCGCAAGCCCTCCGCGCGCCCCGGCAGCTCCAGCGTCCCGGCTTCGCGCACCTCGAATTCCGGCGGCAGCGTCAGACGGTCCAGCAGGTCGGCCGAGATCACGCCCCGCAGCCCGCGCTCGGCGGCGAATTTCTCCATCTTCGCGACCACGTTCAGCGTGTCGCCCAGGAAGGTGATCTCGCGCTTGACGTCGCCCACCTCGCCGACCGCGACCGGCCCGGCATGCAGCGCCACGCGCCCGAACGGCGCCACGCCGAAGCGCTGCTCGCAGGCCGCGCGCGCCGCCATCAGCCGGCCGGCGGCCTCGGCGAGGCAGACCAGGATGCGCGCGTCCTCCACCGCCGTCGCCAGTTTCCAGCTGACGATGGTCGCGTCGCCGATATAGCGGTAGATCTCGCCGCGATGCGCGACATAGGCCGGCGACATCACCGCCACCAGATGATCGAGCAGGGCGAGGAAGCGCGCCGGGCCGATCCGCGTCGCGATCGCCGTCGAATCCTCGAGATCGAGGACGAGGAAGGCGCGCTCCTCGATGCGCGGCGTGTGATAGCGCCCGATCAGCAGCCGCCAGAGATTGCCCTGGCCGAGCAGCCGGTCGATCTCGAAGCCGAGGCTGATCAGCGTCGCGACCACCAGCGAGAAGGCGGCATCGACGGTGAGCCCGGTGCCGAACGGCGCGTCGTCGATCGGGATCAGCACGCGCACCGTCAGCATGATCGCGACGATGGCCGCGAGGCGCAGCAGCGTCCGCACCAGCAGGAACGCCGCGAAGGGCAGCCGGCGCAACGCCGCCAGGATGGGCGTCGACCGCTCGACCATCTCGGCATAGATCATCAGCCCGGCGATCGCGCTGCCGATGAGCGTGGCGCGCATGAACGTGTCCCAGCCGAAATCGTCGCCGACCAGCACCAGCGTATAGCCGATCCCGATCCCGGCGCCGGCCAGCGCGGTCCATCCGACCACGGCGTACTGGCTGCGATGCAGCAGCGCCATCGCGTCGCCCGCCTCAATCCGGCGGCAGCGCGTCGAGCAGCGCCTGGGCGCGCGCGCGCTTGGCGGCGTCGGCGTCGCGCGCGACGACGCGCTGCAGCACCGAGCGCGCGCGCGGATCGCCGGCCTCGCCCAGTTCGAAGCCCAGCGCGTCGCGCCTGTCGAACCATTGCGGGTCGAAGGGCTGCGCGGTCAGGTTCAGCCGCCGCCAGTAGTATTTCAGCGCGTCGGACCGCCACCCGGCATAGACGTCCTCCCAGGACAGCGGCTGGCCGTCGGTCTGGGCGTTGTCGAAGTTGAACGGCGCGTCGGCGCGCTGGAAACGCACATCCATCGACATCCGCAGCCGGTCGCCGCGGTTGGCGACGCCCTTGTGCACGGTCATCGCATGGAACAGCAGCACGTCGCCGACGGCGAAGCCGCCCGACACCCAGCTGCCCTCCAGCGGATCGCGGATCTCGATGCCGCCCGCGCCGCCGCCGATATGGAAATCGTAGACCCCGGCGCGATGCGAGCCGGCGGCGATCTGCAGCGGCCCGGTCTCCATCGGCACGTCGATCAGCGGGATCCACGCGGTATAGACCTCGGTCGTGCCCTGCACATTGGGGAAATCCTGGTGCGCCTTGGTCGTATAGGCCTCGCGCGCCGGAAAGATGTTGCGCATCAGCACGCGCGGATGCGGGAACACCTCGCCCTCCAGCAGCGCCTCGAGGAAGCCGATCAGCGCCGGGTGGTGCTTGAGCGCGTGGTAGGATTCCAGCCGGTTGATGCGGCGCAGCACCTCGATGTAGCGCGGCTCGGGATCGACGCAGAACCCGGCGGGATCGGCGCGCGCCTCCTCGACCGGCGCATCCGCGACCAGCCAGCCGGCGTCGCGCGCGATGGCGCCGATCTCGCGCTGCAGCGCCGCGACCGGCGCGCGCGGCATCAGCCCGGGCAGGAACAGATAGCCGTCGCGCGCCATGCGCCGGCGCAGCTCGGGCATGTCGCCGCGCGCGGCGGACGAGTCGAGGAAGGGCTGCATCGCGATCGGGTCCTTCAGCTGGTGGCCGGCGCGCAGCGCCGCCAGATTTCCGTGCCGCCGCCCGCGCCGGCGACGCGGTGGACGGTGCGGTCGTCGACCAGGGTCAGCACAACGGACGCGCCGCTGCCGGGCTCGCCGTCCGGCACCACATAGGCGAAGCCGTGGCGCGTGTAGTTTCCCTCGACGCGCCTGCCGCCCGGCGTCGTCAGCGCCGGGCCGCGGATATTGAGATAGCGCCCGTCGCCCGCGCACCAATGGCCGTCGATCGCGTCGGCCCGCGCCGGCGCCGCGGCCAGCACGGCGGCCGCGGCAGCCGCGGCGGCGAAACACATGCGCATCGCTCCCCTCCCCTTGCAGTCAGGGCCGCCAGCATAAGCCCCCTGGCCAGCGCAGTGGAATGCGCCGAATATCGGCGCGACGTGAAAGGGGGATCCGACATGAGCCTCGCCATCCGCGCCCTCCATCCCTGCCTCGGCGCCG
>JBIKXN010000311.1:0-4886 GCA_044355765.1 Alphaproteobacteria bacterium | reverse complement strand
GCGCCGAGCTGAGCCGCACCAAGCTCGCCGGGTCCATCCTCGCCAACGCGCGGCTCGAACGCTGCAACCTCACCCGTGCCGATCTCACGGGCGCCGACCTTTCGGGCGCCGCGCTGACCAATGCGAACCTGGCGGATGCGGACCTGTCGAACGCGAATTTGACCAATAGCGACCTGCGCGGCGCGCGGGTCCAGGGAGCCAATCTCAATGCCGCCGACCTCGACGGCGCGGTCACCACGGGCGTCGACTTCAGCTTCGCGAAACTGGGCAAGGCGCGCATCCAGCTCTCGGTCAAGAGCCTGCCGCCGAAGATCCAGAACATGATCGAGCTGCACCTGCTCTGGGCCGACAGCCAGGGCAAGCGCGGAGAGCAGGCCAATCTCTCCGGCCAGAGCCTGAAGAACATCGATTTCAGCGGTGCCGATTTCAGCGGCGCGAATTTCTCCGGCTGCGACCTCTCGGGCGCCAATTTCACCCGCAGCACGCTGGTGATGGCGAATTTCGAAGGCGCCAACCTGATGCGCACCGAGTTCTTCGCCGCCAATCTCGACGGCGCGATGCTCAGCCGCTGCGACCTGACGGAGACGAATCTGTCCCAGGCGCGGTTGATGCCGGTGGAGCTTAAGCGCCGCGACGGTCAGTCGACCGGGCGGCTGTGGTCGACCAACTTGACTGGCGCGAAGCTGTGCCGCGCACGCCTGATCAAGTCGAGCCTCAACGCGGCCGTGCTGCGCGGCGCCGATCTGACCGAGGCCGACTTCTCGGGCGCCACGCTGCGGGGCGCGGATCTGGACGCGGCCGAGGTGGCCGGTGCGCAGTTCGACAGCGCCGACCTCGCCGACGCGAAACTCCCTCCGACGCTGCGCCGGTGATCCGACGGCCGCTCAGGGATCGAGCGTCACGTAGCGGATCGCGACCACCTCGATCGGCTCGGGGCCGCTCGGGGTCTGGAGCCTGACCTCGTCTCCCGCCTCGGCCCTGAGAAGCGCCCGCGCGATCGGCGATAGCCAGCTGACCCGGCCGCGATCGGTGTCGACCTCGTCGGCGCCGACGATGCTCACCGTCCGCTCGCGACCCGCCGCGTCGGCATAGGTCACGGTCGCGCCGAAGAACACCTTCTCCGGCCGCGGTTGCTTGACCGGATCGACGACCTCGGCGTTCTCGAGGCGCTTGGTCAGGAACCGCACGCGCCGGTCGATCTCGCGCAGCCGCCGCTTCCCATAGATGTAGTCGCCGTTCTCGGAGCGGTCGCCGTTGGCGGCTGCCCAGGACACGGTGCGCACGACCTCCGGCCGCTCGATGCGGAGCAGCCGTTCGTGTTCACCGCGCAGCCGCTCGTAGCCGCCTGGGGTCATGTAGTTCTTCGCGCCGAGCGGAAGCGCCGCCTCGGCGGCCGGCTGGCCGTCGTCGTCGTCGCCATCGTTCTCGCGGGTGAAAGCCTTGCTCATGCGTTCGAACATAGCAAGCCGCGCCGCTCCTTGCGTAGCCGCCTGGGCCGTTATGTCCTCGCATCGGCAGCCGGACGACCGTAGGATGCGCTACGAGGAAATGTCCGCGAACGCCCAGCGCCCGACGCCGCCGCAGCTGATCCTGTTGCGCAATCCTGCCTTCGTCAGGCTATGGGCTGCCGGCATGTTCGCGAACACGATGCGCTGGCTGGAGATCCTCGCCTGCGGCCTCTACGTGTTCGCGGTCACCGGCTCGGCGCTCGCCGTCGCGCTGGTATCGATGCTGCGCGCGCTGCCGATGCTCGCCGCCGGCGCGCTGGCCGGCGCCCTCGCCGAAGCGATGGACCGCAAGCGGCTGCTCAATCTCGGCCAGGGCCTGAACTTTGCCACGTCGGCGCTGCTGGCACTGTCGGCCGCCGCCGGCACTCTGGAAATCTGGCAACTCGCCGTCGGCAGCCTCGCCAACGGCGTGGTCTGGGCGACAGACATGGCCGTCCGGCGGCGGATGGCGGGCGAGGCCGCTGGCGAGGCGCTGGTAGCCCCCGCCATGGCATTCGACTCGATGTCGAACAGCATGACGCGCATGTTTGGTCCGATCTTCGGCGGGCTCGCCTTCGAGGCGGTCGGGATCGGCGGCGCCTACGCGATCGGGGCCCTGGGATATGCGCTCGGGTTCGCGTCCTGCATCGGTCTCGAGCACCGCCAGGAGATCCGCCCGGTGTCGCTGCGCCTGGTACCCGGAGCCATCGCCGAGGCAGTCGGGATCTGCCGCCGCCATCCCATCCTGCGCCGGGTCATGCTGATCACCGTGCTGATGAACGTGTTCGGCTTCTCCTATCCCACCATACTGCCGGCCTGGGGCGAGGTGGCGTTCGACGCCTCGCCCGCGATGATCGGTCTGCTCGCCGGCGCGGAACCATTCGGCTCGCTGATCGGCGCCTGGTTCATCGCCACACGGCGTCTGCCGCTCCAGCCCGCCACGATGTTCCTCGCCGGATCTGTCCTGTTCATGGGTTTGCTGGCCGCTGCCGCCAACCTGCCGACCTTCGCCCTCGCGTGGCTCCTGCTGGCGATCGGCGGGCTCGGGGTAGCATCTTTCGGCAGCATGCAGGCAGCGCTGGCGATCGTGCACGTCGCGCCGGAGGCGCGCTCGCGGATCCTGGGACTGGTGACGACGGCGATCGGCACCGGGCCTGCGGGCGTGCTCGCGATCGGGGCGATCAGCGACGCGTTCGGGCCGGTCGCGGCGCTGACGGCAATGGGCGGCCTGGGCGCGATCCTCGCCGTCGCCACCAGACGGCTCTGAGGCGAAGGAGAAAGATAGATGCGCGCGATCGGCTGGGTCCTCGTCCTCGTCGGTGCGGGCTTCCTCGTCGCCGATGCCGTAGGATGGCTGCGCACGGGGAGCGTCTCGCCGACGCCGCTCGGTCAGATCTGGTTCTCGATCGATCGGTTCTCGCTCAACCTCGTCCAGGCCGTGATCGAGCGCTACGTCGCCGCCGCGCTCTGGCAGTCGATCGTCGGTCCCGCCCTGCTGCAGCCGGGGTGGATCGTGTTCCCGTTGCTGGGCGCGCCGTTCTTGGCCATCGCGCGTCTGTTGCGGCGGCGCGGCTGAACGCCGCGCTCAGTTCTCGCGCGCCTTGAGGGCGGCGAAGAACGCGCTCTGCGGGATGTCGACCTTGCCGAACTGGCGCATGCGCTTCTTGCCCTCTTTCTGCTTCTCGAGCAGCTTGCGCTTGCGGGTTATGTCGCCGCCGTAGCATTTGGCGGTCACGTCCTTGCGCAGCGCCGAGACGGTCTCGCGGGCGATGATGCGGCCGCCGATCGCCGCCTGGATGGCGATCTTGAAGAGCTGCTGCGGGATCAGTTCCTTGAGCTTGACGCACAGCACCCGGCCACGGCTCTCCGCTTCGGCGCGGTGCACCATGATCGACAGCGCATCGACCGGCTCGGCATTGACGAGGATCGCGAGCTTCACCACTTCGCCCTGCTCGTAGCTGTCGATGGCGTAGTCGAAACTGGCATAGCCGCGGCTGACCGACTTGAGCCGGTCGTAGAAGTCGAACACGACCTCGGCGAGCGGCAGCTTGTAGACCAGCATCGCGCGCGTTCCGGCGTAGGTCAGCTGCTCCTGGCGCCCGCGCCGGTCCTCGCACAGCTTGAGGACGGAGCCGAGATACTCGTCGGGAACGAAGATCGTCGCCTTGATCCAGGGCTCCTCGATGTGGTCGACGCGCACCGGGTCGGGCATGTCGACCGGGTTGTAGACGTCGACGATCTCGCCGTTCGTCAGATGGACCTTGTAGACGACCGAGGGCGCGGTCGCGATCAGGTCCAGATCGAATTCGCGCTCCAGCCGCTCCTGGATGATCTCCAGATGCAGCAGACCGAGGAAGCCGCAGCGGAAGCCGAAGCCGAGCGCGGCCGAGCTCTCGGGTTCGTAGACGAACGAGGCGTCGTTGAGGCGCAGCTTCGCGAGGCTTTCGCGCAGCCGCTCGAAATCGGCCGTGTCGGTCGGGAACAGGCCGCAGAACACCACCGGCAGCGATGGCTTGAAGCCCGGCAGCGGTTCCGCGGCGGGGCGCCGCTCGTCGGTGATCGTGTCGCCGACCTTGACGTCGGCGACCGCCTTGATGCCGGCGGTGATGAAACCCATTTCGCCAGGACCGAGCGCCGCGATGTCCTTGGGCTTGGGCGTGAAGACGCCGACCCGGTCGACCTCGTAGGTGGCGCCGGCGGCCATCATGCGGATCTTCTGGCCTTTCGCCAGACGCCCGTCGCGGATGCGCACCAGCACGACGACGCCGAGATAGGCGTCGTACCAGGAATCGACCAGCAGCGCCTTGAGCGGCGCCGACGCGTCGCCCCGCGGCGGCGGTAGCCGCTGGACCAGCGCCTCGAGCACCGCGCCGATGTTGAGCCCGGTCTTTGCCGACACCTCGACGGCGCCGGACGCATCGATGCCGATCACGTCCTCGATCTGCTGCTTGACCCGGGCCGGATCGGCGGCTGGCAGGTCGATCTTGTTGAGGACCGGCACGATCTCGTGACCGTTGTCGATCGCCTGATAGACATTGGCCAGTGTCTGGGCCTCCACGCCCTGCGAGGCGTCGACGACCAGGATCGAGCCCTCGCAGGCGGCGAGGCTGCGGCTGACCTCGTAGGCGAAATCGACGTGCCCCGGCGTGTCCATCAGGTTGAGGACATAGTCCTTGCCGTCCTGCGCGCGGTAGGCCAGCCGCACCGTCTGCGCCTTGATGGTGATCCCGCGCTCGCGCTCGATGTCCATCGAGTCGAGCATCTGGTCGCGGAACTCGCGCTGCTCGACCGCGCCGCAGAACTGGATGAGGCGGTCCGCCAGCGTCGACTTGCCGTGGTCGATATGCGCGATGATCGCGAAGTTCCGGATGCGGGAAGGATCGGTCATGGACCCGTGGG
>JBIKXN010000310.1:0-4899 GCA_044355765.1 Alphaproteobacteria bacterium | reverse complement strand
GCGGCAGGCCGTAGATCCAGATCGCGTCGTAGAGGTCGCGCAGCGCCGGCAGCACGTTCTTGCGCTTCCATTCGGGCTCGAGCAGCGCGGGGTCGTCCATGACGTCGCGCAGCCCCAGCACCAGGGGCACGCCCTTGCTCTTGAGCATGTCGAGGGTGGACGCGACCTCGCCGCGCAGGCCGAGCGGCTCCTTGTCGACCAGGAACAGGTCCGGCGCGAAGGCCGCGGCGGTATGGCGGATGATCGAGGCGCGGATCGCGAGCGTCTCGCGGATATCGAGATGCAGGTTGAGCGAGGTGTATTCGCCGTTGCGCAGCTTGATGACGCCGGGCACGCGCACGAAGTCGACGCGCGCCTTGAAATCGAAGCTGCCGATGATCGGCGAGCCGGAGATGATGAGGACCGACAGGTCCTTGTTCTGCTCGACCAGGTAATGCGCGATCGCGCGGCATCGGCGCAGATGGCCGAGCCCCATCGTGTCGTGCGAATAGATCAGGATACGCGGCCCCGCTTGCGGAAGGCCGGTTGCGCCGTTGGTCAAGATCGCCCGCCCGATGCAAAAACCCCAGACAAGTCGCACAAATACCCCGCCCGCGCGCCGGAGTCACCTGGGGCGAACGCGATCGGGGCCGGCTGGACGCCGCCAGCGCGAGGTTGTCCGGGCGGGCCGAGGGGACTAACCTGCCCGCGCCGAGGGGGGCTTCGCGCGACCATGGAAAAGACGGTCCATCGCTTCGTTCTGCGTCATGGGCGCGCCGAGACGGCGTGGATCGTCGCGCTGACGCTGGCATCGCTGCCGATCTACTACCTGTCCCTCGACATCCCGAAGACGATCATCAACAAGGCGATCATCGGCAAGGGGATGACGTGGCCAGCCGAGGTCTTCATCGGCATTCCCTGGACCCCGATCGGGATTTCCATACCCTCGTCGCAGGTAGGCTATCTTTTCTTCTTCTGCGGGTTCTTCCTGCTCGCCGTGCTGCTGAACGGCGGTCTCAAGCAATACATCAACACCCTCAAGGGCCGGCTGGGAGAGCGCCTGCTGCGGCGCCTGCGCTACGAGCTGGTGACGCGCGTGCAGCGCTTTCCGCTGCCGCATTTCCGCAAGGTGTCGGGCGCCGAGATCATCCCGATGATCACCTCGGAGGTCGAGCCGATCGGCGGCTACATGGGCGACGCCTTCGCCCAGCCGATCATCCAGGCCGGCACGCTGCTCACGATCGTGTTCTTCCTGTTCATGCAGAACCCGATCATGGGGCTGGCCGCGATCTCGCTCTATCCGATCCAGGCCTATCTGATCCCGAAACTGCAGAAGCGCATCAACCAGCTCGGCAAGGAGCGGGTGAAGACGGTGCGCAAGCTGTCCGAGCGCATCGGCGAATCGGTCGGCGGCGTGCAGGAGATCCGCGCCCACGGCACGGTCTCCTACGAGCGCGCCCATTATGCCGACCTTTTCGGCCGCATCTTCAAGATCCGGTTCGAGATCTACCAGCGCAAGGGATTCGTTAAGTTTCTCAACAACTTCCTGAACCAGCTTGCGCCGCTGCTGTTCTACTCCATCGGCGGCTATCTGGTGATCCACGGCGATCTGACGGTTGGCGCGCTGACCGCCGCGCTGACCGCCAACAAGGACATGTCCGCGCCCTGGAAGGAGCTGCTCGACTGGTACCAGCAGACCGCTGACATCAAGATCAAGTACGAGCAGGTCACCGAGCAGTTCCGGCCGGAGCACATGATCGAGCCGGGCCTGCAGGAGCCGCTCGCCGGGCCGCCGCCCATGCTGGCGGGGCCGATACGCGTGCTGGGGGCCGGGTTGGTCGACGAGACCGGGCTGCGCCAGCTCGAGGCCGTGAGCGTCGATCTTCCGGCCACCGGGCTGATCGGCGTCGCCGGCGAGGCCGGCGGCGGCAAGGAGGCGTTCGCGCAGCTGCTCGCGCGGCTCGTCGTTCCCACGTCCGGTCGCATATCGTGGGGCGAGCAGGACCTCGCCGCGGTCACCGAGGCGACGCTGGGCGCCCGGCTCGGCTATGTCGGGCCGTCCGCCTATGTCTTTTCGGCGAGCGTGCGCGACAATCTTCTCTACAGCCTCAAGCAGCGGCCGATCGTGCCGCTGGCGCGCAGCGGCGAAGCGGCGCAGGCGCGCCAGCGCCTGGAGGCCGAATCCCGGCGCGCCGGCAATATCGATCTCGATCATGAGGCCGACTGGGTCGACCAGGCGGCGGCGGGCGTGGCGACGCCGACCGAACTCGACGCCCGCCTGCTGCATCTGCTGGCCAAGGTGGATCTGACCGAGGACGTCTATTCGCTGGGTCTGCGCGGGCGGATCGATCCGGACCGCCACCCCGCGCGCGCTGCCGCGATCCTCGCCGCCCGCGCCGCGGTTGCCGCCCGGCTGGCGGATCCCAGCCTGCGCGGACTGGTCGAGCCCTTCGACCCCGCCGCGTACAACACCAACGCCTCGATCGCCGAGAACCTGCTGTTCGGCACGCCCCTGAACCCTGCATTCGAGGTCGACGCGCTGGCCGACAACGCTGCGGTCATCGGCGTCCTCGACCGCGTCGGCCTGACCCCGTTGCTGATCTCGGCGGGGCGGCAGGTGGCGGCGACGATGACCGAAATCTTCGCCGGCCTGCCGCCGGGCCACGAATTGTTCGAGCAGTACAGCTTCCTCACCGCCGACGAGGTCGCGGAGCTGCCGGCGCTGCTCGCGCATGTTCCCGAGGGCGTCGAGCCCACCGGTGCCGACCGGAAGCGGCTGCTTTCCCTGCCTTTCAAGCTGGTCGATGCGCGCCATCGCCTGGGCGTGATCGACGATGCGCTGAAGGACAAGATCCTGGCGGCGCGCGCCGAGCTGCGCGGCGCGATCGGCGCGGGCGTCGCGTTCTTCGATCCCGCGCGCTACAACGCCGCCGCGACGATCCAGGACAATATCCTGTTCGGCAAGACCGCCCACGGCATCGCGCGCGCCGAGGCGCGTGTCGGGCGCGTGGTCGCCGAGACGCTCGACGCGAGCGGACTGCGCGCGGCCGTGCTCGAAGTCGGTCTGGAATTCCAGGTCGGCGTCGCCGGCGCGCGGCTTTCCAACGCGCAGCGCCAGAAGCTGGCGCTGGCGCGCGCGCTCGCCAAGAACCCGCGTCTGCTGGTCGTCAACGAGGCGACGCAGGGTCTCGACGGCGCCGCCCAGGCGCGCGTCCTCGACGGCGTGCTCGAGGCCGCCGTCGGCTGCCTCGTCGTCTGGGTCCTGCCGCCGGACGCAGAACGCGGCCGCTTCGAACGGCTGCTGGTCTTTTCCGAGGGGAGGCTGGCGCGCGACGAAAGCGCCGCCGCGCCCACAGCCTGAACCCGGGAGCCGATCATGTCGTTGCAGGAAGAAGCCGAGATCCTCCGTCGTATCCCGCTGTTCTCGAAGCTCGAGCCGGCGAAGCTCAAGCTGCTGGCCTTCACCAGCCGCCGCCTCGCCTTCGATGGCGGCCAGGTCCTGTTCAACCAGGGCGAGTTCGGCGACTCCGCCTACATCATCATCGACGGTTCGGCCGAGGTGTCTATCGCGACGCCGAACGGCCCGGTGGTCGTCGCCACGGTGGGCCGCAACGCGATCATCGGCGAGATCGCGATCCTGTGCGACGTGCCGCGCACCGCGACCGTCACCGCCAAGACCGATCTGCACGCCCTGCGCATCGACAAGGAGACTTTCTTCCGGCTGGTGAACGAGTTTCCGCAGATGGCGGTCGAGATCATGCGCGAACTTGCCCAGCGCCTCGAGAAGTCGAACCAGCAGCTGCGCGCCGCGATCGCGGCGCGCCAGGGCTGAGGCGAGGCCAGACGGCGTGTCGCGGCTGGAGAGCTTCATCCGCAGGCTGGAGGCGCAGCGGCTCTGCCTCGACTGGGCCGCGCGCGCGATCGCCGCGCGTCCGGGCGCGGTGCTCGAGCTCGGCCTCGGCAACGGCCGCACCTACGATCACCTGGTGTCTCGGCTCGGCACCACGCGCGCCATCTATGCCTTCGATCGCACCCTCGCCGCCCATCCCGGCAGCGTGCCGCCGCCCGAGCGGCTGATCCTCGGCGAATTGCGCGAGACCCTTCCGGCCTTCGCGGCGCGCGGCGAAGCGGTGGCGCTCGCGCACGCCGATCTCGGCTCCGGCGATCTCGCGGCGACGGCCGCGCTGGCCGCCTGGCTGGGGCCGCGGCTGGCCGACCTGCTCGCGACGGACGGGCTGGTACTGTCCGACCAGCGCCTCGACGATCCGCGGCTCGCCGCGATCGGTCTTCCCGCGGGTGTGCCCGGCGACCGCTATTTCGCCTATCGCCGCGGCTGAGCCAGATCGACGATCACGGGCACGTGGTCGGAGCCCTGCTTCCAGTCGCGCGCGCCCTTGAGCACATGGACCGCGCGTAGCCGCGGCGCGAGCGGCCCGGACAGCCAGACATGGTCGAGACGCCGACCGCGATCCGAGCCGCGCCAGTCGCGGTTGCGGTAGCTCCACCACGTGTAGACGCGACGCGGCTCGGGATGGAGCGCACGCAGCGCGTCGACCCAGCCATGCCCGTCCATGACGGCCCGCAGACGGGAGGTCTCCACGGGCGTGTGGCTGACGACGTCGAGGAGCTGGCGATGCGACCAGACATCGTGCTCGAGCGGCGCGACGTTGAGGTCGCCCACCAGGATGCGCGACGCGCGCGCATCGGCGCCGGTCCAGAAATCGGCGAGGTGATCGAGAAATTCCAGCTTGTGGGCGAATTTCTCGTTCGCGGCCGGATCCGGAACGTCACCGCCCGCGGGCACGTATACGCAATGGAGTTCGATGCCGCCGGGCAGCGTCGCCTCGACATGGCGCGAATCCTCGCGCCCGGCCCAGAGCCGGCGCCCGGGGCTGGACAGCGGCAGGCGCGACAGGATGG
>JBIKXN010000308.1:0-4903 GCA_044355765.1 Alphaproteobacteria bacterium | reverse complement strand
TGCTCGATCGCCGCGCCATAGCCGGTCATGTGTCCCATCTGGATCACGACTTCGTCGCGCATGCCCGTCGCATCCGGCAGCTGTTCGATGCGGGCGAGGTCGGCGCCGGTCATGGCTCCGGCGACGCCGAGCGTGATGCCGGCCGCCGCCGAGGCGGTGACGAAGCCGGCCTCGGCCCCGGTGGCGCGCGCGATCGCCTGGCTGGCCTTGCGGTGCAGGTCGTTGATCTCCACCCATTCCGGCAGGATCTCGCTGGCCGCGGCGATCGCCTCGGGTACGACGATCGAGGCGCCGAGATGGGTCATCGTGCCGGAGACGTTGACGACCGGCCGCAGTCCCATGCGGGCGCGGATGTCGGAACGCGTGGCCATGCTCGTCCTCCTGTTCCTACTCGCGTTTCATCTCGATGCGCGCGAGGAACGCGCGCAGCCGGTCCTGGCGCGGATCGACCAGCACCTCCTGCGGCGTGCCGTCGGCGACGATGCGGGCGGCGTCCATGAACACCACCCGCGAGCCGACGTCGCGCGCGAAGGTCATCTCGTGGGTGACCACGACCATCGTCATGCCGTCGGCGACGAGGCCGCGGACCGTCGCCAGCACCTCGCCGACCAGCTCGGGATCGAGCGCGGATGTGATTTCGTCCAGCAGCAGCACCTTCGGCTCCATCGCCACGGCGCGCGCGATGCCGACGCGCTGCTGCTGACCGCCGGAGAGCTGCCCCGGCAGGCTCGCCATCTTCTCGGACAGGCCGACGCGCGCAAGCCAGTGCTCGGCGCGCTCCTGCGCCTGCGCCTTCGGCAGTCCGCGGACCTTGCGCAGGCCGAGCATCACGTTCTCGAGCGCCGTCAGATGCGGGAACAGATTGAAGAGCTGGAACACCATGCCGATATCGGCGCGGATGCGGGCGAGCTCGCCTTCCCCCCGCGCGCGGCGGCGCGGTCCTGGCGGGCCGTCGTATCCGACCTCGACGCCGTCGACCTGGATCGAGCCGTCGTCGTAGGTCTCGAGCACGTTGATGCAGCGCAGCAGCGTCGTCTTGCCGCTGCCGGACGGGCCGATCACGACGACCGCCTCGCCGCGCGCGATGTCGAGGTCGATGCCGTCCAGCACGCGGGTGGCGCCGAAGGACTTGCGCAGGCCGCGGATCCTGACCAGGGGGTCGCTCATGTCACTCCCGGATATAGGCGAAGCGGGCCTCGAGCCGGCGGCTCGTCACGCTCAGCGTGTAGTTGATGGCGAAGTACATCAAGGCGGCGAGCACGTAGACCGGCATCGGCTCGTAGGTGCGGCCGATCACCTGCTGGGCGGCGAGCATCAGGTCGACGATGCCGACGAGGGACACCAGCGACGAACCCTTGACGGTGTCGGTGACCGAATTGATCCAGGGCGGCAGGAAGCGCCGCACCGCCTGCGGCAGGATCACCCAGGCCAGGCGCTGCACGAAGGTCAGTCCGATCGCCTTGCCGGCATCGGTCTGGCCGCGCGGAATGGACCCGATGGCGCCGCGCGCGATCTCGCCGACATGGGCGGCCTTGAAGGCCGACAGCGCCAGGACCGCGGCCGGAAACGGCTGCAGGTTGAGGCCGGCCAGGGGCAGCAGATAGTAGATCGAGAAGATCAGCACCAGCAGCGGCGTGCCGCGCAGGACATCCGAATAGGCGCGCAGCACCAGCCGCAGCCAGAGCGGCCCATAGGCGAACCCGACGCCGATGGCGATGCCGAGCCCCAGCGACGCGACCACGACCAGCGCCGAGACCTGCAGCGTGACCAGCAGGCCGTCCCACAGGAAGGGCAGGGTGCGGAGGGCGAAGTCGATCATGGCTAGCGTCCCGGCCGGAAGCGCCGCTCGAGTTCGCGCAGCGCGGCGAGGATCGCCCAGCCGGTGGCGAGGTAGATCGGCCAGACGACCAGCCAGACCTCGATATGCCGGAAGGTGTTGGTCTTGATCCAGTTCGCGCCGTAGGTCAGTTCGGGCACCGCGATGACGGAGGCCAGCGAGGTATCCTTGAACAGCGAGATGAAGGCGTTGGAGAGCGACGGCAGCACGACCCGCAGCATGATCGGCATGCGGACATGCGCGAAGCGTTGCCAGGGGGTCAGGCCGATCGCCTTGCCGGCGTCGATCACGCCCTTGGGCACGGCGTCGAGACCGGCGCGGAAGACCTCGACCAGATAGGCGCCGGAATAGAGCGCCAGCGTCGCGGTGAAGCTGGTGGTGGCGTCGTAGGCGAAGCCGCCGGCCGACGGGATGCCATAGAAGACGAGATAGATCAGCAGCAGCAGCGGGACGTTGCGGACGAACTCGACATAGGTGGCGACCGCGCCGCGGGTCCATCGGTTGCCGCCCGAATGCGCGAGCGCGAGCGCAAGCCCGATCACGCAGCCGATCAGGATGGCGAGGAAGGCGAGCTGGATCGACAGCGCCAAGCCCCACCAGAGCTTGTCGGCGTATTTCCAGACGAAGTTGAAGTTGAGATGGTACTCCACGGCGCGCCGCGGCGAGGGGCCGCCGCCGCCCGCACGGGGCGGCGGCGGCCGGCCTTCAGATCACCGGGAAGCCGGGGGTGCGCCGCGGCGGCTTGGCGCCGAAGAAATCCTCGAACGCCTTGTCGTAGAGGTCGGTCTGGTGGCCGTGCATGTTGACGTTGAGGCAGGTGTCGACCCAGCGCAGCCAGTCGAGATCGCCCTGGCGCATCGCGCAGCCATAGAGCTGCGTCTCGTAGTGGAAGCCGGAATCGAGATACCGGTCGGGGTTGCGCTTGACCAGCCATCCCACCGTCGACAGATCGACGACGGCGGCGTCGGCGCGCCCCGAGTCCAGCGCCTGGATCGCGTTGGCCTGGGTGTCGAGCTGCAGCACCGTCGCGTTGGGCAGCGCCTTGGCGACCAGCTTGTCGGCATCGACGTTCTGCAGCACCGAGGCGCGCGCGCCCCGGCCGGCGTCGATCAGCTCCTTGTGGGTCTTGAACCTGCCACGCGCCGAGGTGAGCAGCGCAACGCCCTCGACGTAGTAGGGGCGCGAGAAATTCACCAGCTGGGCGCGTGCCGGCGACATGGTCATGAACTGGACGACGATGTCTACCTTGCCGGTGGTGATGTTCGGGATGCGTGCCGCCGGCTCCTGCTTGACGAACTCGACCTTGGTCGGATCGTCGAACAGGCCACGGGCCAGGATCCGCGCCACGGCGATGTCCATGCCGGTCAGCTGGCCCTTCTCGTCCTCGAAATGCCAGGGCGCGTTCGTCGATCCGGTGCCGACGATCAGCCTGCCGCGGTTCAGCACGCTGCGCAGCGTGCTGCCGGCGGGCGCCTGCGCCGCGGCCTGCTGGGCGCCGGTCGCGGTCGCGACGCCGGCTGCCACCGCCGCGGCGCCGACGGCCGACATCCTCAGGAAATCGCGGCGTGCCGCGGTTTCGGTCTCCTCGCGCATGATCGTCTGTCCCCCTGGGTCAGGGCGCGACCCCCCGCCGCGCCTTCGCGTGCGATCATGCGCCCGGCGTGCCGCGCGCCGCAAGCGCGGCGAGGATCCGTTCCGTGGCATGAACCTGCCCGAACACGCGCGCGAAGCCGCCGAGCGCGGCGCGATGATGACGCTCGAAGAAGGTCGCTGCGGCGTCCTCGACGATCACGGCGTTGAAGCCGCGATCGGCGGCGTCGCGCGCGGTCGTCTCGACGCACATGTCGGTGGCCATGCCGCCGACGACCAGCGTATCGATCCCCTTGTTGCGCAGCAGCCACTCGATCCCGGTCGAGTTGAAGGCGCTCGACGTGTTCTTGTCGATCACCAGCTCGTCGGCGCGCGGAGCGAGTTCGTCGACGACGGCATGCTCGAACGTGCCGCGATGCCAGAGCGTCGGCGTGGTGGTGGCGGCGAGCGACTCGGTGTCGCGCCGCCGGCGCCGCGCGATCATGTCGCTGCCGTCCGGCAGCAGCGGGCCATGGCGCGTGAACAGCACCGGCAGTCCGGCGGCCCGGAAGGCCGCGAGCAGGCGCCGCGCGTTCGGGATCACCACCTCGACCAGCCGCGGCACGTAGTAGCGGGCGATGTCGGGATAGCGCTCCGCGAGCATGGCGGCGACGCCCACGCGCGGATTGCAGCCGTAGTTCTGCAGATCGACCAGCAGCAGGGCGCTGCGCGACCAGTCGATCGCGAAATCCGGCCAGGGCATGTGCCAGCCCGGAAGCGTCGTCGGGGAATCGATCGGTGGCAGGTTCTCGGTCATCGCGTGTCCTCCCGTTCCAGGGCCGCTTCCATCCGCGCGCCGCGTCGCGCGGCGAGGGCGAGCGCGCCGAGCGCCAGCGCCGCGGTCGCCGCGATCGCCTCGCGCAGTCCGATCGCGTCGGCCAGCGCACCAACCGCGAGTCCGCCGAGCGCGGCGCCGGCGTTGAGCCCCAGACCATACAGGCTCAGTACGCGCCCGCGCAGGTCGTCGCTGGCCGCCAGCTGCACCAGCGTCTGCACCCCCGCCGCGCGCACCGCCATGCCCGCGCCGATCAGCGTCGCCATCGCCGTGGCGGTGTAGAGGTCGGGCGCAACGGCGAAGCCTCCGATCGCGAGCCCGAGCACCAGCATGGCGCGCATCACCAGCCGCACCAGACCCGGGCGGTTGGGGCGCGCGGCGAGATATGTGCCCGTCGCGACGGCGCCGAGGCCGACGGCACTGGTCAGCAGCGACACGGCGTCCACGCCGTCGCCCAGCGCGCCGCCCGCGAAGGCGGGGATCAGGTCGACGACCGGCCGCGCGGCGAAGGTGAAGACGAAATGCAGCGCCAGCAGCGGCGCGATGCCGTCGTGCCGCGCGCAGAAGGCGACCGCCGTCGCGATCGCCCGCAGCATCGGCTGTCCGCTGCCCTGCGGGGGCGCGGACAGCCGCGGCAGCAGCAGCAGGAAGACGACGAGATT
>JBIKXN010000309.1:0-4903 GCA_044355765.1 Alphaproteobacteria bacterium | reverse complement strand
GCCGGCGAACCGCGAGTCGCTCAGCCCGGTCGCCTTCCTGGAGCGGGCGGCGGCGATCTTTCCGGACCGCACGGCGGTGATCGACGGCGCCAGGCACGTCACCTACCGGGTCTTCGCGTCCCGGTGTCGGCGCCTTGCGTCGGCGCTGCAGCGGCGCGGCATCGCCAAGGGGAGCGCCGTCTCGGTGCTTGCGCCGAACGTCCCGGCGCTGCTCGAGGCCCATTACGGCGTGCCGATGGCCGGCGCGGTGCTCAACGCGATCAACACGCGGCTGGACGCGGCCACGATCGCGTTCATCCTCGCGCATGCGGAAAGTCGGCTTTTCGTTGTCGACCGGGACTTCGAGCCCGTGGCGCGCGCCGCGCTGGCGCGCATGGGCGCCCCGCCGCCGGTGGTCTGGGTCGATCCCGCCGACGGCGATCCTGCGCCGCTGCCGGACGGCGAAACGCGCTACGAGGACCTGCTCTGCGCCGGCGATCCGGATTTCGCGTGGACCCCGCCCGAGGACGAATGGCAGGCCCTGGCGCTGAACTACACCTCGGGCACGACCGGCGACCCCAAGGGCGTCGTCTACCATCATCGCGGCGGGTACCTGAACGCGCTCGGCAACGCGCTGGCTTTCGGTCTCGACGCGCGCAGCGTCTATCTGTGGACGCTGCCGATGTTCCACTGCAACGGCTGGACCTATACCTGGGCCGTCACCGCGGCCTGCGGGACCCATGTCTGCCTGCGCAAGGTCGAGGCGGCGGCGATCTTCGACGCCATCGCCGCGCACCGCGTCACCCATCTCTGCGGCGCGCCGGTCGTGCTGACGATGCTGATCCACGCGCCCGACGGCGCGAAAAGGCGCGTCGCGCATCGCGTCGATGTCGGCACCGGCGGCGCCGCGCCGCCATCCGCCGTGATCGCTGGGATGGAGGAGATGGGCTTCCGGGTCACCCATCTCTACGGGCTGACCGAAAGCTACGGGCCGGCGACGATCTGCCTGCCGCATGCAGACTGGGAGGAACGGCCGCTCGCCGAGCGCGCGCGTCTGATGGCGCGCCAGGGCGTCGCCTACCCCACGCTCGGGGGCCTGATGGTCGCCGATCCGCAAACCGGCGCGGCGGTGCCGTCCGACGGCACGACGCTGGGCGAGATCTGGCTGCGCGGCAACACGGTGATGAAGGGCTACCTGAAGAACCCGCGTGCGACCGAGGAGGCGCTGGGCCGTGGCTGGTACCGCACGGGAGACCTCGCGGTTCGCCATCCCGACGGCTATGTCGAGGTCAAGGACCGCTCGAAGGACATCATCATCTCGGGCGGCGAGAACATCTCGTCGCTGGAGGTCGAGGAGGCGCTCTATCGCCATCCCGCGGTGATGGAAGCCGCCGTCGTCGCCATGCCCGATCCGCATTGGGGCGAGACGCCCTGCGCATTCGTGACGCTGAAGCCGGGCGCGTCGGCGACCGCCGACGAGATCGTGGCGTGGTGCCGCGGCGAACTGGCGCGGTTCAAGGCGCCGCGCCACGTGGTGTTCGGGCCGCTGCCCAAGACCTCGACCGGCAAGATCCAGAAATTCGCGCTGCGCGCCCGCGCCCGGGAGGCGGGATGACGCAGGCCGCGTTCTCGGTCGCCGGCCGCGTCGCGTGCGTGACGGGCGCGTCTTCCGGCCTCGGCCTGCATTTCGCGCGCAGCCTTGCCGCGGCGGGCGCCAAGGTCGCCTTGTGCGCGCGTCGCGAGACGCGCGTCGCCGCGGAGGCGGAGCGTCTTCGCGCCGCGGGCGCCATCGCCATCGGCATGCACATGGACGTCGCCGACGCGGCGAGCGTCGAGGCGGCGATCGACGCGGCGAGCGCAGCGCTGGGTCCCATCGACATCCTGGTGAACAACGCCGGGATCACGGCGACGCGACGGTTCCTCGAGCTCGATGCGGCCACCTGGGACAGCGTGATCGGTACCAATCTGACCGGGCTGATGCGCGTCGGCCAGGCGGTGGCGCGGCGCATGGCGGCAGGCGGTCGGGGAGGGACCATCGTCAACATCGCCTCGATCCTGGGCCTGCGCCCGGCGGCGCAGGTCGCCCCCTACAGCGCCGCCAAGGCAGGCGTGATCAGCCTCACCCAGACGATGGCGATCGAACTTGCCCGGCATGGCATCCGCGTGAACGCCCTTGCGCCGGGCTATGTCGAGACCGATCTCAATGCGGAGTTCCTCGCCGGGCCCGGCGGGCAGGCATTGCTGAAACGGGTGCCGATGCGCCGCTTCGGCCGTCCGGAGGATCTCGACGGACCGCTGCTGCTGCTGGTATCGGATGCTGGCCGGTTCGTGACCGGCGTCACGCTGCCGGTCGATGGCGGTCACGTGATCGGGCTCGCCTGACGTCCTGTCCACCGTTCCTTGGAGTGTTCGCGGATGATCGTCGACCTGCGTACCTACACGCTGCATCCCGGGCATCTGGGCGCGCTCTTCCGGCTCTACGCGGCCGAAGGCTATGCCACGCAGACGCGGCATCTGGGCCACCCGCTCGGCTACTACTTCGTCGACATCGGACCGCAGAACCGCGTCGTGCATCTCTGGGGCTATGGCGACATCGCCGAACGCGCGGCGCGGCGCGCGGCGATGGAGGCGGATCCGGCCTGGACCGCCTACCGCGGCCGCTCGGCGCCGATGTATCAGCGCCAGGACAACAAGATACTGCGCGACGCGCCGTTCCATCCCGCCCGGACCGGGCCGCGCGGGGCCTTCGGTGTCGTCGACTACCGGACCTATGTCGTCCATCCCGGCAAGCTCGGGGCGATGCTGGCGCTGTACGAGGCCGAGGGCCTGCCGCTGCAGCTCAAATATCTCGGCAACAATGTCGGGTGGTACGTGAGCGACATCGGGCCGCAGAACGAGGTCGTCCATCTCTGGGGCTATGCCGATCTCGAGGATCGTCATCGGCGGCGCAGCGCGATGCAGGCGGATCCCGCCTGGGGCGCCTATCTGGCGCGCGCGACGCCGCTTCTGCTCAACATGGAGAATGCGATCCTGCGGCCGGCGCCGTTCTGGTCGCCCGCGCCGCGCGCCTAGCCCGCGGAGCGCCGCCATGGATTTCACGCTCGATCCCGCGACCGAAGCGCTGCGCCGTCGCGTGCGCGACTTCGTGTCCGCGCGTCTGATTCCCCTCGAGGCAGAGGCCGGCATCTGGGGCGAAGGCGAGAACATCCGCGAGGATCGCCTGCGCGCTTTGCGCGACGAGGCCCGTGGGCTGGGGCTCTGGGCGCCGCAGACACCGGTGGCCGATGGCGGGATGGGGCTGTCGCGCGTGGCGATGGCGGCGATCTACGAGGAGGCGGGACGCTGCCGCTTCGGTCCTGCGGTCCTCAACTGCGCCGCGCCCGACGACGGCAACATGATGCTGCTGGCCAAGGTCGGCACCGCCGCGCAGAAATCGCGCTGGCTGGCGCCGATCGTCGCCGGCTCCGTGCGGTCTTCCTTCGCCATGACCGAGCCGCATCCCGGCGGCGGCTCCGATCCGTCGATGATCCAGACCAGGGCCGAGCGTGTCGCCGGCGGCTGGCGCATCACCGGCCGCAAATGGTTCATCACCGGCGCCGAGGGCGCCCGTCATTTCATCCTCGTCGCGCGCACCAGCGACGATGCCCGCAAGGGGCTGACGGCGTTCCTGTTCGATGCCGGCCAGCCCGGCTGGCGGATCGAACGGCGGATCGCGATCATGGGGCCCGAGGAACATGGCGGCCATTGCGAACTGGTGTTCGACGGGCTGGAGATCGGCGACGAAGACGTGCTGATGGGCGTGGGCGACGGACTCAAGGCGACGCAGATCCGGCTGGGGCCGGCGCGGCTGACACATTGCATGCGCTGGCTCGGCATGGCCAAGCGCGCCCTGGAGACCTGTTTCGACTATGTCCGCGAGCGCCGCAGCTTCGGCATGACGCTGGCGCAGCACGAAGGCGTGCAATGGCTGCTCGGCGAGGCGGCGATGGAGATCGAGATCGGCCGGCTGCTGACGATGCGCGCGGCATGGAAGCTGGATGCAGGCGATTTCGCCCGCAAGGAGGTCTCGATGGCGAAGATCGCGGTCGCGGACGTGCTGCACAAGGCGATCGACACGTCGATCCAGCTGATGGGCGCGCGCGGCTACAGCGACGACACGCCGCTCGCCTGGATGTATCGCTATGCGCGACAGGCGCGTCTGGTCGACGGCGCTTCGGAAGTCCACAAGATGGTCCTGGCCCGGACACTGCTCGACGAGGGCCTGGACTTCTGGGCATGGCGATGAACCGTCCGGCCCAGCCCGGCGCCGATGTCGCGCCGTCTCTGGCCCGCTGGATGATCGCGGCGCTCGGCGCGCGGTCGGTCCAGGTGACGCGGTTCGAAAAGCTCGGCGGGGGCGCGATCCAGGAGAACTGGGCCCTCGACGCGGTGGTGAGCGGTGGCCCGCATGCCGGCCGGCTGCGACTGGTTCTGCGCACCGATGCCGCCTCGCGCGTCGCCGCCAGCCACACGCGCGCGCAGGAATACGCCCTGCTCGCCGTGGCCTGGCGCGCCGGGGTCGCCGTTCCGGAGCCTATCGCCATCGAGCCGAGCGGCGAGGTCTTCGGCAAGCCGTTCTATCTCATGCGCCGGCTGGACGGCATCGCCGCCGGCCATATTCTGGTGCGCGACGACAAATGGACCGGCGACCGACCTGCGCTCGCTGAACGGCTGGGCAGCGAACTCGCGACGATCCACACGATATGCCCGCCGGGCGGCGACGAACTGACGTTCCTGCAGGTTCCGGAACGTCCGCCGGGGGCGGCGTTGGTGGCGACGATGCGCGCGTGGCTCGACACGTACCGCGATCCGCGGCCGGCGCTCGAATGGGCGCTGCGCTGGCTCGAGCGCAACGCGCCGCCGGCGCCCGAGCGGCTCTGTCTCG
>JBIKXN010000307.1:0-4915 GCA_044355765.1 Alphaproteobacteria bacterium | reverse complement strand
GGCACGACTGGCGCCGTCCGACGTCGGCGGCTTCGACCGCTTCATCGCGGAAAGCGAAAGGATCTTCCGCGTGGCGTTCACGGAACTGGCCGATCAGCCGTTCCATCGGCTCGCGACGCTCGCGCGCGCCGCGCCCGATCTGATCCGCCTGAAAGGATATCGGACCGTCTACAGCCGCGTCTGCGACTTCTTCCGCGACGAGCGCATGCGCGTGGCGTTCAGCTTCCACCCGCTGCTGATCGGCGGCAACCCGCTGTCGACCACCGCCTATTACTGCCTGATCGCGCATCTCGAACGCCTGCATGGCGTTCACTATGCGATGGGCGGCATGGGGGCGCTCGTGCAGGGCGTGCTCGGCATCGCCGAACGGCTCGGCGCGCGTATCCGCTACGACGCCGAGGTAACGCGGATCCTGGTCGAGCACGGCCGCGCATGCGGGGTCGCGCTCGCGAGCGGCGAGACGATCGCCGCCGACATCGTCGTCTCGAACGCCGACGCGGCATGGACCTACGGCAAGCTCCTGGCCGATCATCCGCGCCGCCGCTGGACCGACCGCAGGCTCGAACGCGCGCGCTATTCGATGGGGCTGTTCGTCTGGTATTTCGGTGTCGATCGTCGCTACGACGACGTCTACCACCACACCATGGTCCTGGGGCCGCGCTTCCGCGGCCTCCTGGGCGACATCTTCGCGCACAAGGTCCTCGCCGAGGATTTCAGCCTCTATCTGCATCGGCCGACGGCCACCGATCCCTCGCTGGCGCCGCCGGGCTGCGACGCCTTCTACGCGCTCGTCCCGGTGCCGCATCTCGGCGGCGGCATCGACTGGGTGGCGCGCGCCGAACCCTTCCGCAAGGCGGTGCAGGAGCGGCTCGAACGGACGCTGCTGCCGGGCCTCGGAAAGGCGATCGTCTCCTCGCGCGTCAAGACCCCCCAGGACTTCCGCGATCGGCTGCTCTCCGTAAACGGCGCCGGTTTCGCGATGGAGCCGAACCTGTTCCAGAGCGCGTGGTTTCGTCCGCACAATGTCAGCGAGGAAGTACGCGACCTCTACCTCGTGGGTGCCGGCACGCACCCGGGCGCCGGTGTGCCGGGCGTGATCTCTTCTGCGAAGGTGCTCGACCGGATCGTGCCCGCCGCAGCGGCGTGGCGGCGCTAGCCTGCCGCGCCGTGCGCGCGATCCCTCAGCCCAGGCCGGCCTTGATCGCGCGATCGAGGGCGTGCGCGTCGGCCTGCGGCAACGGGAGGTAGATCGCGCCCATCGCTTCGCCCAGCGCGCGCGCCGCGGGCGACGGACGGGCCGCCGTGTCGATGAGGACCGCCCGGATTCCAAGCACGCGCATGGCGCGCGCGGCCTCGAGCGCCTGCGTGGCGGCAAGCTCGCGTCCGCCAGTACCGTCGCGCGCGACATTCGCCCGGCCATCGGTCAGGACCACCAGATTGGGCGTGCCGCCCTGCCGCCGGATCCCCGCGGCGAGTTCCGCCGCCGCATCGAGAGCGGACGCGAGCGGCGTTCCCCCACCGCCGGGCAACCCTGCCAGCGCGCGCTTCGCACGCACCAGCGAGCGCGTCGGGGGCAGCACGAGATCGCTGCCGCTGCCGCGGAAGGCGAGCACGGCGACGCGATCCCGGCGCACGTAGCATTCGGCGAGCATCAATTCGACGGCGCCCTTGGCTTCCGCCATCCTGTGCAACGCCGACGAGCCCGACGCGTCGATGGCGAAGATCGTCGTCGACGTCGCGCGCGGCTTGAGCCGCCGGACCCGGAAGTCGGAGGACCGCACGCGCACGCCTGCGGCTGCCCCTCGATTTCCCGCGCGCAACCGCTGCCAGGGCGCCGCGGCGCGCAACGTGGCGACCAGGTCGAGCCGTCCGCCCATCCGCCGCGGATCGCCCGCGATCGTCCCCGCGGGACGGCCGCGCGCGCCGGTCTTGCCAACGCCGCCCGAACGGCCGGCGCCGCGTACCCGGCCCGCGGCTCCGGCCGCGAGCCGCAGCAGCAGACCGGGCGGGATGGCGGCGGCGGCGGCGGCGAGGACCCGGTCGTCGAGCGCCTGCGCCGTCTCGTCCGAAGGCGCATCGCCGCGATCGGTCCCGTCCGGCGGGTGCTCCGGAGGCTCGGGCGCCTGCTCCGGATCCGGATCGTCGACGGGCACGCGCGTCGCACGCGGCGCAAGCACGAGTGCGGCCGCCACGGCCGCATGGTCCGCGTCGACGCGCGCGCTGCCTTCGATCGCGGCGAGCGTCCGCGCGGCGCGCAGCGCGAAGGACGGCGCGCGCAGCGAGCCGATACCCAGCGCGGCCGCGGCCATGCAGAGCCAGCCGATCGCCTCGTCGGCGGCAAGCGGGAGCGCCGCCGCGATCGGCTGTGAGACAGGGTCGAGCGGGGGCGCATCCGCCGCACGCAGATGCGAGAGATCGACGTCGAAGGCGAAACGTTCGCGCAACGCGGCGGCCAGCCCCGGCTCGTCGGGCTCCGCTTCGTCGAACGCCACGACACCGATCCGCGCCTGCGCCGCGGCGTTGATGCCGTCGCGCGCGGCGAGAACCTCGCCGCGGTCGAGCGCCGCGCACAGCTTCGCGGCCGTCTCCGCGCTCAGCGTCTCGGCCATGGCCAGCAGCACGACGCCGCCATCGGCCTCGGCGATCACGCCACGACGGCCGACCGGGGCACCGCGCGCCAGCGTCGCCTCGAGATCGAGCCCGCCGAGCAGGCGCTCGTCGGGAATGCGCGGCGGCACGCGGCGCAGCGGCGCGCCCGCAGGCAGGTGTGCCCGCAATTCCGCGACCCAGCGCTCGCGCGCGGGACCAGGAGGTCCGAAAAGCCGGACGCCGCCGAAACCATGCGGATCGCTGGCGAAGATCCGGGCGGTCAGCAAGGCGCGCGCCCAGGCGGTGTCAGGGACGGCGCTCAAGCGCCGAAGACCTCGCCGAGCGCGCGGTCGATGCGCGCGGCCGAACCGGTGTCGTCGAGAGGGTTGCGCCGCAGGCGGTGGCGCAACGCGGGTGCCGCCATGCGGCGGAGATGCGCGTCGGCGACCGCGGCATCGCCCTCGAAGGCCGCGAGCGCCCGCGCCGCGCGCACCAGCGCAATCTCCCCGCGTAGACCGTCGGTGCCCAGGCGCACGCACAAGGTCGCCGCGCGCGCCAGGACGGCATCGGACGTCGCCGTCTTCGCGAGGCGGCCGCGCGCGGCCACCAGGCGCGTACGAAGCTTCGCGTCCGCCGCCTTCCATTCGGCGGCGAAACCCGCGCGGTCGCGCTCGAAGGCGTCGCGGCGCTTGACGACCTCCACTCGGACCGCGACGTCCTGCGGCGTCCGCACCTCGACCGAGAGGCCGAAGCGATCGAGCAACTGCGGACGCAGTTCGCCCTCCTCGGGATTGCCGCTGCCGATGAGCGTGAATCGCGCCGGATGCCGGATGCTGAGCCCCTCGCGCTCCACGACGTTCTCGCCCGACGCGGCGACGTCGATCAGCAGATCGACGAGATGATCCTCGAGCAGATTGACCTCGTCGATATAGAGGAAGCCCCGGTTGGCGCGGGCCAGCAGCCCCGGTTCGAAAGCCTTCTCGCCGCGGGTCAGCGCACGTTCCAGGTCGAGCGCACCGGTCACCCGGTCTTCGGTTGCACCCAGCGGCAGATCGACGACCGGGACGGGTACCAGCCTCGGCTTGTCGCTCCGGCGTCCGCGCCCTGGGCAGTCGCCGCAGGCGGTGTCGTCGCCATCGGGATCGCAAGCGAAGGGACAGCCATCGACGGCACGCATCTTCGGCAGCAGCGACGCGAGCGCGCGCACCGCCGTCGACTTGCCGGTGCCGCGATCGCCAAGAGCGAGCAGCCCACCGACGCCGGGATCGATGACCGCCACGCAAAGCGCGGTCTTCAGCTCGTCCTGGCCCACGATCGCCGAGAACGGATACGCAATCGCCATGTTTTCGCCGTCTCCCCTCCGGCCGATCGCCCCGGCGCCGTCGCGACGCGCGCGGGCATCTGGCGGAGCGCGCCGATCATGGGCGGAGACTTGCGCGAGTGTCAATTTCATGTGACATATCGAGTGCCAGGTTCTTGGAACAGCTGGACCCCGAGGGGATAGGGGCGCGTCATGCGGGTTCTTCTCGCTCAACCGCGCGGCTTCTGTGCCGGCGTCGAACGCGCGATCGAGATCGTCGAGCGCGCGCTCGCCAGGCACGGCGCGCCCGTCTATGTCCGGCACGAGATCGTCCACAACCGCCACGTCGTCGAGGAGTTGCGCGCAAAGGGTGCGGTCTTCGTCGACGAACTCGACCGGATCCCGGATGGCGCGCATGTGATCTTCAGCGCCCATGGCGTCGCGCGCAGCGTCGAGGCCGAAGCCGCGCGCCGTGGCCTCGGCGCGATCGACGCCACCTGCCCGCTTGTGAAGAAGGTCCACCTCGAGGGCCAGCGCTACGCGGCCCAGGGGCGCGAGGTCGTCCTGATCGGACATGCCGGGCATCCGGAGGTCGTCGGCACGCTCGGACAGATCCCCGGCCCGGTCCATCTCGTGCGCACCGCGGCCGATGTGGCGACGTTGCGGATCTCGGATCCCGCGCGGGTCGCCTATGTAAGCCAGACCACGCTGAGCGTCGACGAGACGCGCGAGACCGCGGAGGCGCTGCGCGCGCGCTTTCCCGCGATCGTCGGGCCGGACACGAAGGACATCTGCTACGCGACGCAGAACCGCCAGATGGCGGTCCGCGCGCTCGCGCGCGTCGCCGACGCGGTCATCGTCGTCGGCGCGACCAACAGTTCCAACTCGACCCGGCTGCGCGAACTGGCGGCCGAGTACGTGCCCGCGCATCTGCTGGAAGACCCACGCGACCTCGACTGGGCCTGGCTCGACGGCGTCGACACGCTGGGCGTCACCGCCGGCGCGTCTGCGCCCGAACGCCTGGTG
>JBIKXN010000306.1:0-4920 GCA_044355765.1 Alphaproteobacteria bacterium | reverse complement strand
ACGCCCGAGCAGATCGTGACCATGCTGGGCCTGGGTGGCCGGTTGCGCGCGAGCTGGCGCAACGGCATCGCGACCTGCCTGGAGGAACTCGGTTCGAAAAGCGATGGGTTTTCGCGCTTCCTCGATGCCGCAGGGCCGCTGCAGCCCGTTTGGCCGCGCCTGCACCCGGAGCTGCGCGAAGCGGCGCTTGCCCTCTGGGTAAAGGCCGTCAAGGCCCAGCCGGAGCTGCGGCGGCGCGCCGTCGACATCCTGCCCGCGCTGGCCCTCGACGCCGCGCGCTGGGCCGGCGACAACGAGGCGATCGCGGATCTGATCGCAGGCCCCGAGCCGGCGCGCGGCTTCGCGCTTCTGCTGCGGCTCGACGCGGCGGAGCGTGCGCGCATCTGGGTCAGGCTGCGGCGGCGGATCCCTCCGACCGCCGCTCTGCCGGAGCCCTGGCTCGAAATCGCGCGGCGCGATCGGCGCGTCCTCGACCTGCTGCTGGCGAAGGCGCTGCCGCGCATCGCGCGCTCGCCGCTCGCGGCGCTGCCGCTCGTTCCCCTCATGGACGCGTCCCTGCGCAACCGCAGGCTCGCCCAGCGTCTCGCCGCCGAGCATGGCCATGCGGCGCTCGCCGCCGCGATGCCCGCCTTGCGGCGGCGGCTGGCCGGACGCACGCGTCGCCGCGCCGCGGCCGAGCTGGCGCTGCTGCTCGGGTGGGAAAACGCCGTGTTCCTCGCCTTCCTGGCGACCCGGCCCTATGCCGCGGCCGATCGCCCCGGCACGCGTTTCGACCGCCTCTACCACAGCTGGGACCTGCCCAAGCGCAAAGGCGGCACGCGGCGCATCACCGCGCCGCAGCCGCTGCTCAAGACGGTCCAGCGCCGCCTGCTCGACGTCGTCTTCGCCAAGGTTCCGTGCCATCGCGCGGCGACGGGTTTTCGCCGCGGCGTCTCGATCGCGGACAATGCGCGGCCGCATGTCGGCCGCAAGGTGGTTGTCAATGTCGACCTCCAGGGCTTCTTCCCCAATACGCGCTTCAAGCACGTGCGCCGCGCCGTGGAGCGCGTGCTGCCGCGTCAGCTGGGCGCGGAGGCCCGCCGCCTGGTGGTCGACATCTGCACGATGGATGGCGGCCTGCCGATCGGCGCGCCGTCCAGCCCCGCGATCGCCAACATCGTCATGCAGCCCGTCGATCGCGCGCTCGCCAAGGTCGCGGCGCGCCATGGCGTCGCGTACACGCGCTACGCCGACGATCTGACGCTCAGCGGCGACGATCCGCTGCGCCTGCTGCCCTTCCTGCGCCAGCTGGTTGGCCAGCTCGGCTACAGCCTCGATCCGAAGAAGACCAACATCTTCAGACGCGGTCGCCGCCAGGTCGTCACCGGGCTGGTCGTCAACGACAAGGTCTCGGTGCCCCGCCGGCTGCGCCGCCGCCTGCGCGCGGCGGCGCATCGCGTGGCGCTCCACGGTGCGGGCGCCGAACTGACCTGGCATGGCCGCCCGATGAACCCCGGCGAGCTTGCCGGGCATGTCGCCTTCATCGGCATCGCGCATCCCGAGGAAAGCCGGGCGCTGGCGGAGCGGCTGCGCGCAGGTCTGAGCCGAAATCGCCGAGGCGCGCGGAAGGGGAAGCCATGACCGCGGCGGCGTGCGTGGTCGCGGGCGATGCGGCCGACATGTCGGCGATCGCCGATGGTGCGGCGCGGCTGGTGGTGACCAGCCCGCCCTTCTTCGAGCGCTCGGCCGAGGAGATGCTGCGCATGCCGCTCGAGCAGCAGCGCCAGCCTCTGCTGCTCGAGCGCAAGCTGTTCGGGCTCGCCGAGGATCTGGCGCCGGTCTTCCGCGAGATCGCGCGCATACTCGGCCGCAAGGGCATCCTGGTCCTGCACACCAAGGACATCGCCTATGGCGGCCTGCTGCTGCCGCTCGCCGCGCGCCACGAGGCGCTGGCGGAGGCATGCGAATTTCGCGCCTTCACACGGATCCGCTGGATCCCCACCGACCGCCCGCGGCGCTCGGGGCGGCGCTCCGCGACCGCGCCCCGCCTCGGCGCGTGGCGGGCGCCCGAGAGCGAGGCGTTCGTCGCCATGCGCCATCTCGACGCGCCGCGCCGCCCCGCAAGCCCGCGCGTCGCGGGGCTCGAAGGCGCCGCGTTCCTCGGCGAACCGGTCTGGCGCACGTCCGGCGAGACGCATCGTCCACGCCATCGTCATGCCGGACCGCCCGACGTCTTCCGCCGTCTGGTGGCGCTCTATTCGCAGCCGGGCGACCTGGTGGTCGATCCCTTCTGCGGCGGCGGGGGCGTGCTGGCCGTGGCGCGCGAAATGGGCCGACGCGCGATCGGCTACGACATCGATCCGGGCGCGGTCGCGCTCGCCCGGCGGAGGCTCGACCCATGACACGAAGCCTGGCCCGCATGATGGCCGATCCGGCGGTGCCGGTGATCGGCGACCTGCTGCGTCTCGCCTTTCACGCCTCGCGCCACCATCCCGATCGCGACGTGCGCGACGGCGTGGGGGTTGCCATCGACAAGATGCTCGCCGCCACGGCGGCCCGAGCCCACGGCCCGGACGAGATCGCGAGGTTCTTGGGCGCCAGTGCTGGAAACGCCTTGGCGCCGATGGTCGCCGATCGGGATGACCTGACGCTCGCCGCGCGGTTCTGGCGCTATTGCGCCTTCGCCTTCGTTGGGTATCAGCGCCTGCCGGGTCGCCCGGTGCCGCTCGCGGAACTCTTCCTTGGCAGCGCCGACGCCGTGGGGGCGGGACACGGCGTGCGGCTCAACCCGATGTCGGCGGAATTTCACGAACGCGGCGAGCGGCTGCCGAGCATTCCATATCTGCGCCTGGGCATGGCGCGAAGCGCGGCCCGCGTCGCCTTGCCTGAATGCGGGGACGTCGCCGCGCTCGTCGTCGATCCGCGGCACGGCATCACGGTCGATATTCGGCTCGCGAAGTCGCCGGGCCGCGATCCCGGAGTACCGCCCCGCACCTGGATCGCGCCGCTTGGCCGGGCGGAGGGAGGCTATGGCCTGCCGGACCTGGCGCGCATCGGGCTCAAGGCCGAGATGCCGTCGGCGCTTCGTCTGCGCATCCTGGCGGCGACGCCCGAAGGCGCGATCCGCCTTGCCGCCGCCTGCGCCGATCGCGCGGCGATGCGTGTCGGGATCGACATCCTGCCCGAGAATTCGAAGAAGACGAAGCCAGGATGGCGGGTGCGGGGTCCCTTCGATGTCCTGGTCAGGCTTGCGCCGATCGACCAGCCGGAAGCGGCGCTCGCCTGCGTGCGGTATTCGTGCGTCGGCGACCTCGCCGAATGGATGGACATGCCGGTGCTGCCGCTCGCACCGGATATCGCGCCGGAATTGCGCGCCGCGATCGCGGCCGCCTACGGCAGGACCTGAGGAGAAATCCATGAAGCCATCCCGCGTCGCCGAGGTGCTCGGCGGCCTCTTCGACACGCGCTGGCCCGCCTTCGTCTGGGGGGCGCCCGGCGTCGGCAAGTCCTCGGTGGTGCGCGCCGTCGCCGCGGCGCGCGGCCTTCCGCTGGTCGACGTGCGCGCGCCGCTGCTCGATCCCACCGACCTTCGTGGCCTGCCCTATCTGCGCGACGGCGTTGCGGCCTGGGCGCCTCCCGCCTTCCTGCCGGCCGATCCGCATTCCTCGGGCGTCCTGTTCTTCGACGAGCTCAACGCCGCGCCGCCGCTGGTCCAGGCCTCGCTCTATCAGCTGACGCTCGATCGCCGCGTCGGCGAGTACGAGTTGCCGGCGGGCTGGCGCGTGGTCGCCGCGGGCAACCGCGCCGAGGATGCCGCGATCGTGTTCCGCATGCCCTCGGCCCTCGCCAACCGCTTCGTCCATCTCGACTTCGAAGTGAACTTCGAAGACTGGGCGCTCTGGGCCGCCGATCGCGGGATCGACCCGCTGGTGCAGGCCTTCCTGCGGCTGCGCCGAGGGATGCTGCTCGACACAAGCGCGATGGATCGCGGCTTCCCGACGCCGCGATCCTGGGAGATGGCGTCGGACGCGGTGAAGCGCTTCGGCGGCGCCCAGGCGGCGCTCGACGTCCTGATCGGCATCGTCGGCGAAGGCGCGGCGATCGAGTTCGCCGGCTTCTCGGAACGTACGCTGCGCGCCGAGCGCGTCGATGCGATCCTCGCCGATCCCGACAAGTCGGCGCTGCCGACCGATCTCGGGGATCTCTACGCGCTGGTCGCCTATGTCGCCGCGCGTTGCGACGCGGGTGCGCCGCTGCACGGCGCGGGCCGTCTGCTGCTGCGGTTCACGCCCGAGCTCGGGGTGCTGCTCGCGCGCCAGGTGCTGCGCAAGCGTCCCGACTTCGCCGCCGATCCCGGTTTCGCGGCCTTCGCGGCGCGCCATCGCGCGGCGCTGCGATGAGCGACGTGGGCGAACGCGTGCGGCGTGCGCGGCTGCAGCTGATGCTGCGCCACCCGTTCCTCGCCGGCGCGACGGCGCGTCTGCCGCTGGTCGAGGTCGAGCCGGACGGCTGGTGCGGCACGGCCGCCACCGACGGCTTTCGCATCTACTGGAGCGCCGCGTTCTTCGCCTCCCTCGACGACGAACAGATCGCCGGCGTGCTGGCCCACGAGACCCTGCACGCGGTGCTGGGCCATTGCGAGCGCCGCGGCGCGCGCGAGGCGGAGCGCTGGAACGTCGCGATCGACCACGCCACCAACCTGCTGGTGCGCGACGAACTGGACCTGAGACTGCCGGAGCCTCATCTGGCCTACGAGAATTTCCGGCATATGACGGCCGAGGCGATCTACGACGCCCTGGGCGGGCCGGCGGCGACAAGCGCGGTCGTCCCGGATGCCGCGCCGCCGGCGCCGCGTCCGGTGATCGGCGCCGCCAGGCGTCGCGCGGCCGAGCGTCGCGCCGCGGAGGCCGCCGCTGCGCGCCAGGCCGCGACGCGTGATGT
>JBIKXN010000025.1:0-16028 GCA_044355765.1 Alphaproteobacteria bacterium | reverse complement strand
ACCATCGGCGCCAAGCGGCAACGGTGCCGCACGGCGCACATGCGCCGGATCGAGAACGCCATGGATATGCGGAAAGAGCTGTCCGCCGCGCGACGGCTCCCAGCGCAGGGCCGCGCCGAGCGCCGCCGCGTCGATCTCGAGGATCGTCAAACCGCTCTGACCGGCGCGATGCCTGGCGACGCTGGCGACGACCTGGCCGGCCGACGAGCAATGGATGAAGCCATCCGCGAGATCCTGGGACGAGCCGGCGTAGCGGCCGGCGGCGCAGGCCGCGTCCCATTCGGGCGTTCGGCAGACATGGTAGACGAAGCGGTCGTTCATCCTGCCGACGCTATCGCGCGGCTCCTTCCTCCGCCAGCACGGCCTAAGCCGGCCGGGACGAACGCCGGGCCGTCGCAGCGCGCTAGCCTGCGCCGCGAGATGGCCATCCGCGCCGCGATCCTCGCCATCATGCTGCCCGCGCTCGCCGCGCCCGCCACCGCCGAGACGATCCAGGCGATCCAGGGGGCGCGGCATCTCTCGCCGCTGCTCGGCGCCGAGGTCGCGGGCGTCGAGGGCGTCGTCACGGCGGTGCTGTCGAGCGGCGCGCGGCGCGGCGTCTTCATCCAGGATCCGCGGCCCGGCGGCGACGGCGACATCGCGACCTCGGACGCGCTCTTCGCGGCCTTGTCCGCCGACCAGCTCGGCGATCTGCGCCCCGGCGATCTGGTGCGCGTGGCGGGCCGCGTCGCGGAACGGCGCGGCAGCGCCGACGGCCTGTCCGTGACGCAGATCGAGGTCCGCACCCTCCAGCGCCTCGGCCGCGACGCACCGCTGCCCGACCCGGTCGGGATCGGCAATGCCGCGCGCGCGCCGCCGGACCGCATCGCGCCCGCTCTCGGCGGCTCGGTCGAGGTGCCGGGCTACGCCCCCGATCCGGGCCGCTACGCGCTCGATTTCTTCGAGAGCCTGGAGGGCATGCGCGCCGTCCTGCGCGACAGCCAGGCGATCGGCCCGCGCAACGGATTCGGCGAGATCCCGGTCGCGCCCGACCGCGCACGCGGCATGGCGCTCGCCAATGCGCGCGGCGGCGCCACGGTCGGTCCGGGCGCGGCCAATGGAGGCCGGCTCATCGCCGACGATGCCCTGATCGGGTCTGCCGCGATGCCGCGCGCGCGGGTCGGCGACCGCCTGGGCGACGCGGCGGGTATCGTCGACTACGGGTTCGAGAACTACCGGCTGCTGCTGACCGCGCCGCCCGACTTCGTCGCGGGCGGGCTGGCGCCGGAGATCGCGGCACCGGCGCGCCAAGGCGAAATCTCGATCGCCAGCTTCAACGTCCAGAACCTCGCCGGCACGTCGCGCGCCGCGAAGTTCACGGCGCTTGGACGCCAGATCGCCAGATCGCTGCGCGCGCCGGAGATCCTGGCGCTGTCGGAGATCCAGGACGACGACGGCACCATCGACGGGGGCACCGTGTCGGCGACCCGCAGCTACGACCGCCTGGTGGCGGCGATCGTCGCTGCAGGCGGCCCGCGCTACGCGGTCGCCCAGATCGACCCCGCGGACGGCGCGGACGGCGGCGCGCCGGGCGGCAATATCCGCGTGGGCTTCCTCTACGACCCGGCGCGGGTCGGTTTCGTTCCGCGCGCGGGCGGAACCGCCACGCATGCGGTGGCGATCCGTCCCGACGGATCGCTCGACGTCAACCCCGGACGCGTCGCGCCGCTCGATCCCGCCTGGGCAGAGGGTCCCGGCGGGTTCGCCGGCAGCCGCAAGCCCCTGGTCGCAACGTTCGAGGCCGGCGGACGACGCCTGGTCCTCGTCGCGGCGCACCTCAAGTCGCGCAGCGAGGACCAGCCGCTCTTCGGTCGCTTCCAGACGCCCGAGGAACCGACCGCGGTCCAGCGCCTGGCCCAGGCCGGCGTGATCGCCGATTTCGTGCGCGACCTCGCACGCGCCGACCCGCGGGCCGGCATCGTCGTGCTCGGCGACCTCAACGATACCGCCGGCTCCGCCACGCTCGCCCGCCTCGCCGCCGCCGGGCTCGTGGACCTGGCCGGCACGCTGCCGCCCGCTGAACGCTACTCCTACGTGTTCGAGGGGATGAGCCAGGATCTCGACCACATCCTCGTCGGACCCGATCTGCTGGCCTCGTCGGTCTTCGACATCGTCCATCTCGGCGCCGAATTCCCGGCCGAGGAACGCGCCAGCGACCACGACGCGTTGCTGCTGCGGCTGGCGCCGCGCGTCGCCGTGCCCGCGCCGCCGAGCTTCGCGCTGCTGGCCGGCGGGATCGCGGCGCTGGCGCTGGCGCGGCGCGCGACCAGAGGCAGGCACGCGGCGGCTGTCGATGGAAATCGCGGAATGGCCTAGACTCCGCCCCGGGTCGGCGCGCGATCCGGAATTTCCAGCCGAGGCCAGCGAAATCTCATGGAGCCATCCGCCTCCCCGGCCGCCGCCAGGATCCAGGTCCTGCTGGAAGATGCGCGACGCAGGCTGGTCGAGACCGGCACGCGCAACCGGCTCATCCACGTCAATCGCGCCAATGCCCGGACCAACGCGCTCAACGTCGTCGGCGAAAGATCCGACGCGGTCTTCGGCGTCCTGCGGAAGGCCGGCAAGCGCATGCGGTTCCGTGCCCTGGGCAAGGACCGCGCCGCGGGCGCCGACGGCGCGCCGGAAACCGGACCGGATCTCGCGCAGGACTATCTCGCGGCCGCGGGCGACGCGCGCCACGACGATGCGTTCCTGGACACCACCCTCGGTCCGGACGGGCTGCAGAAGCGCCTGCTGCGCATGGCGACCGAGGCCAGGACGGCCGAAGAGGAACAGGGCGTCAACATCCTCTATCTCGCGCTCGGCTTTCTCGGCTGGTTCGAGGACGCCGCCTCGCAGATACGCCGCGAGGCGCCGCTCGTCCTGCTGCCGGTCGATCTCGTGCGCAACGAGCGCGGCTCGGGCTTCGACCTGCGGCTGCGCGACGACGACCTGCTCGCAAACCTGCCGCTGCAGGAGCGGCTGCGGCGCGATTTCGGGATCGCCCTGCCGGACATCGAGGACACCGAGGGCTGGACGCCGGCGGCGTATTTCGACGCCGTCGAACGCAACGTCTCCGGACAGCCGCGCTGGAGCGTCGAGCGCGACGCGATCCAGCTCGGCTTCTTTTCCTTCGCCAAGCTGCTGATGCTGCGCGACCTCGATCCCGCCAACTGGCCCGACGGCACGCTGGGCAATCTCGACCTTGTCAGGCGGCTGCTGCGCGACGGCTTCGACGAGGATGCGCCGCTCTTCGGACCGCGCGAGCGGCTCGATGAACGTCTGGACCCCGCTGAAATCCTGCACATCGTCGATGCCGACGCCTCGCAGGCGAAAGTGATCGAGGAGGTTCGCGCCGGCCGCAATCTCGTCGTGCAGGGCCCGCCGGGCACCGGCAAGTCCCAGACAATCGCCAACATCATCGCCGCCGCCGTGCACGATGGCCGATCCGTACTGTTCATGGCCGAGAAGATGGCCGCGCTGGAGGTCGTCCACGGGCGGCTGGTCAAGGCGGGGCTGGGCGACATCTGCCTCGAACTTCATTCGCGCAGCGCCAGCCGCAAGGCCGTGCTCGAGGAGATCGCGCGCACACTGCAGTCGAGCGACGATCCCGTGCCGGTTCCCGCCGATCCCGCCGCGCTGCGCGAGGTACGCGCCCAGCTCAACCGGATCGCGGCGCTGCTCCACCAGCACGTCCCCGGTCGCGACTATGCGCCGTTCTCCGCGATCGCCGAGATCTCCGGTTTCATCGGCCGCGGGCTGCCGCCGCCGACGATCGCGCAGGAAGGACTTGCCGCGCTGTCGAATGCCGAACGCGCGACCGTGGCGCAGGCCGTGCGCGATCACGCCGCGCATGCCGAGACGGCGGGGCCGATGCGGCTGCATCCCTTCGCCGGCGCCACCGCCGAGGACCTGCAGCCCACCGATCTGATGCGTCTGCGCGAGGAGCTCGCCGCCGCGCGATCCGCGCTCGCCGGTCTGACCGCCGCGCTCGACCCGCTGCGCGCGATGGCGCCGCCGGCGGCGGAACCCTCGCTGCGCGACGCCGCGGCGACATGTGCGCTCGTCGATCTGCTCGCGGCGGTAGAAGAGCCCCTGCGGCCGCTCGCCGCCCGGCTCTTCGACCGCGCCGAGGACCCTCGGCTCGGGGACGTCCTGGCGACGGGGATCGCATGGCGCGAGGCGCGCGACGCGGCCGAGCCGCTCTTCGCGCCGGCGGCATGGGACGCCGACGTGGCGGCGCTGCGCGCACCGATCGCCGCCGGCGGCGCCTCGTTCCTGACGCGGCTGCTCGGCCCGTATCGCGGCGCCTCCGCGGCGCTCGCCGGAATGCTGCGCGGCAGCCTGCCGAAGACGGCCGTCGAGCGCCTCGCGCTCGTAGACCGCCTCGTCGCGGTGGCGCAGCGCCGCGCGGCTCTGCGCGCGGAGGAGGCGTTCCTGGGCGAAGCGCTGGGATCGCATTGGCGCGGCGAGGGGACCGGCTTCGTCGCCATCCGCGCGCTGCGTGAACGCCTCCACGCGATCCGGGCGACCGGGCTACTGGCGGACGGGCCTGCGCTCGGTGCCGCCTTCTCGGCCTTGCCGGCGGCGCTCGCGAAGCGCGCGGCGCTCGCGGCGGCGATCGACGCGGCCCGGTCGCGCGTGGGCGCGGTGCTCGCACGGCTGGCCTTCGACGAGACGGTCGATCGCACCGGCTTCGCCCTCGCCGCGATGGACGCGCGCTGCGCCGGGATGATCGAAGGCATCGACCGCTACGCGCAGTTCGTGGCGCTGCGCCGCGGCATGGCGCAGCTTTCCGGCTGGGGGCTCGGCACGCTCGTCCAGGCGATCGAGGACCGCCGGATCGCGCCGCCGGCGGCGGCCGACGAGTTCCTCTATGCGTCGGCGGAGGCGCGCTGGGCCCATGCCCGCACGACGCTGCCCGCGCTCGCCGAACTGCGCGCGACCGACCGTCATGCCGCCGTGCGCGCGTTCCAGGAACTCGAGCGCGCGCGCATGGTCGAGGTGCGCGCGGCCATACTCGCGCGGCACCGGGAACAGCTGCCCAGAGGTGCGGCCGGCGAGATGGGCTACATCCTGGGCGAGATCGCCAGGCGGCGCGGCCACAAGCCCCTGCGCAAGCTCGTCGCCACCGCCGGATCGGTGCTGCGGCGCATCAAGCCGGTGTTCCTGATGAGCCCGATCTCGATCGCGCAGTTCCTGCCGCCGGGCCGGCTGTCCTTCGACCTGCTGATCGTGGACGAGGCCAGCCAGGTCCGCCCCGAGGACGCGCTGGGCGCGGTCGCGCGCGCAGCCCAGATCGTGGTCGTCGGCGACCAGAAGCAGCTGCCGCCGACCAGCTTCTTCGATCGTCTGACCAGCGACGCGCCGGAGGACGCCGAGGAGCCCGAAGACGACGCCGCGGGGCCGCCGCCGGCGAAGGCAACCGAACTGGAGAGCATCCTGACGCTATGCGCCGCGCGCGGGCTTGGCGGGCGGATGCTTGAATGGCATTACCGCTCGCGCGATCCGTCGCTGATCCGCGTCTCGAACGCCGAGTTCTACGCCGACCGTCTGATCCTGCCGCCTTCGCCGCTCCAGCTCGACGACCAGTACGGCCTGTCCTTCGTCCGGGTACCCGGGGTCTACAGCTCGAAGTCGCGCGGCGGCGGACGCGCCGGCACGAACCGCATCGAAGCCGAGGCGGTCGCGCGGCACGTCGCCGAGCACGCGCGGACCCACCCCGAATTGTCGCTCGGCGTCGTCGCCTTCTCGAAGGCGCAGGCCGACATGCTGACCGAGATGCTCGAGGTGGCGCGGCGCGACGATCCGATCCTCGACGCCTTCCTGCGCGAGGGTCGCGCCGAGGACGTCTTCGTCAAGAACATCGAGAACGTGCAAGGCGACGAACGCGACGCCATCCTGATCAGCGTCGGCTACGGTCCGCACGAGGCCAATGGCCGGCTCGCAGCGATGAATTTCGGGCCCGTGAACGCGGAGGGCGGCGAGCGCCGGCTCAACGTGGTGTTCACCCGTGCCCGCGCGCGCTGCCTGGTATTCGCGTCCTTCGATCCAGGCGAAATCGCGCTCGATCGCACGGCGCGCGAAGGTCCGCGCATCCTCAAGCGTTTCCTGGAATTCGCGCGCAGCGGCCGCATGGACCAGGCGCTGCCTTCGGGTGGCGGCGCCGAGAGCCCGTTCGAAGCCGATGTCGCGCGCGAGATCGCGGCACTGGGCTACCGCGCCGACTCGCAGGTCGGCAGCGCGGGCTTCCGGGTCGATATCGGCGTGCGCCACCCCGAGCGGCCGGGGCGCTACGTCCTGGCGGTGGAATGCGACGGCGCGACCTGGCACGGCGCGCTCTGGGCGCGCGAGCGCGACCGCCTGCGCCAGGACGTGCTCGAAGGGCTGGGCTGGCGCTTCCACCGCATCTGGAGCACCGACTGGTTCCACGCCCGCGCGAGAGAGATCGAAAGGCTGCGTGCCGCGCTGGCCGACGCCGTGTCGCGCGCCGATCAGGCGCAACCATTGCGCGGCGCCAATGCGGGCGCGGCGTCGGAACCGCTCGCCGACGCAGAGCAGCTCGGCGACGATGAGGGCGCGGAAGACAGCCCCGGTGCGCTTGCGCGCGTCGCCGCCGTGTCGCCGCCGGAGGTGCCGGACCTCGCCAGCCGACTGCGCGTTCCTGACTATATCCGGGCGGAGACCGGCGAACCGATGGCGGGCGAACCGCATGATGCGCCGCCCGCCACACTCCTCGAGATCGTCGTGCGCATCGTCGAGACGGAGGGACCTGTCCATATCGAGGAAGTTGCGCGCCGGCTGGCAGCGCGCTTCGGCAAGCTGCGAACCGGGGGACGTATCCAGCAGGCGACGGCCGACGCGCTCGCCGCAGCCAGGCGCCAAGGTCTGCTCGACGCGATGCGCGAATTCTGGATGACCCCGGCGCAGAAATCCGTGCCGCCGGTCCGCAGCCGTCACGCGCAGGCGTCGCCGACGACCAAGGCTGCGTATCTCTCGCCGCTGGAGATCCGCGCGGCTGCCATCCTCATCACGCGCGAGAGCGGCGCCGTCGACCCTGCCGAAATGCCGCGCGCGGTAGCGCGGCTCCTGGGCTACCAGCGCCTGGGGAAGGACCTCGAGGCACGGATCCGCGAGGCGCTCGAGGTATAACTTCGCACCGGTTGCGAGCGCGATCGGCGGATCTACTCGACCTGAACGCCGACAGCGGCATCGATGTCGCGGAGCTTGCGTGCCGGGCTCCCAACATAGACGGCGCGATGGGCGCCGTCCGGCATCACGGTCGATTGCGCGCCCACAAGGACGTCGTCCCCGATCCGGCACCGGTGAAGAACCACTGACGAGAAGCCGAAGAAGTTCGCGTCGCCGATGCGCGCTTCGCCGCCAATCGTCGCGTTCGCGGCGAAGAAATTGTGGTCGCCGACCATAGTATCGTGACAGATCGTCGCGTTCGACCAGACAACATTATTGTCGCCCAGACGCACCCCCGGTTCCACGACCGCACCTGGCATCAGGAAGTTGTTCCGTCCAAGTCTCGCGTCGCTCGCGACATAGGCGTTCATGCACACAATGTTCGGGATGTCGTAGCCGGCCGCACGAACACGGTGGAAAAGGCTCGCGCGGGCACGGAAGTCCCGGTACCCCACGGCCACGAACACGGCGACGCGCGACGGCGGGTAGTCCTTGACGAAGGCGCTCCAAGCCATCCGGTCGGCGCCGTCGGCGAAAGCGTCGTCGACGACGAAGCCAGCCAACCGTGGCGTCCCCAGTTCGGCGAGATATGCCGCGGCGAGCCGCCCCAGTGATCCGGCGCCGAAGATAGCTACGGGAAGCTGCATCCGCTAATCACTTGACGAAGACGAAACGCAGGTATTTGAACAGATGGCCCGCGACAGGGGCCAGCGACCGAAGATGGCTCGCCATGTCGGCCGCCTGCGCAAACGAACCTTCGTGCATCACCTTCGACTGCCCCAGGAACCACTCGTACTCGACCGCGACCTGGGCGAAGCCGACATGCCGCGCGGTCGCGCGCACCTCTTCGGCTTGGAATCCCCGGTCGTAGGTCTTTCCCGGTTCCGCAGCCTCCAGGCGCCGCGCGTCGATACCGTGTGCCTGCTCGTAGACCTGCCCGTTGCGGAGCGCCCCCTGCGCCTCGCGGGCGACGAGCGGATAGCGTGACAGATCGGCCCCATGGCGACGCTCCGCTTCCTCGATCGCCTCGATGAACGCGCGGTTGGGGTTCAGGTCGGCGTAGAAGATCCCTCCAGGCTTGAGGACACGATGGGCCTCGCGCAGGAAGTCGCGGTAATCGTGCAGGTGGTCCATGAATGAGTACGCGGTCGCGACGTCGAAGCTGCAATCGGCAAAAGGCGTCGCCTCAGCAAGGCATTCATGCAAGTGCACCTTGCCCGAACTCAGATCGACCCGCCGCATCATCTCGGGCGTGATGTCGACGCCATCTATACGATCGACGAGGTCGACCATGAGCCCGATGACGAAACCGGTGCCGCAGCCGAAATCGATCGCCCGGAGAGGCTTCGCGCCCTGATAGCCCTCGACAAGAGATCGCAGGATCCCACGGACATGCGCCTTGTTCTCGGGGCGAAAATGCGGGCTGCGTTCATAGTCGCCATTTGCGGCAAGGGCGCTGTGAACGTCGATGTTCGCCTGGACGGAATCCGCCCGGGACGGCCGGTTCAGGTTCATGACCACTCCTCAGCCCTGCCCGGGCCTGTAAAGGCGCTGCTCTGGCGGGACATAGAACTCATCCATGCTCGCCGGCACACGGGTATCGAAGCCGATCAGCCGCCGCGCCTGCTCATTCAGCGCGCCGCTTATCTCCGGCGGGATCGCGCGCACCCAGTCCATCCTGGGCTTCATGAACGGACGGCACGCATTGAGCGTCATCGAATGACGCCAGGTCGCTCCAGCGTTGGGGGTGGTTCGATGGAACGTGCGGGCATTGAACAGGATCAGCGATCCTGCTTCGCACAGGACCTTGACCGCCTCGCGCTCGAAGACCTCCTCTCGTGGCGCATCTTCGGCGTGATGAGAGCCAGGAAGGATCTTCAAGGATCCGCTTGTCTGCGTGTAGTCGTCCAGGGTCCATATGACGCCCATGTTGAACACGTATCCGGGATGAAACCGGGGCGAATCGACATGCAAGCGCGCCGCATAGTTCACGCCCTTCGGGGGGACGGAGGACGACGTCGCCGCATACATGATCCAGTAAGGACCGAGATGCGGGGCGACAAGCTGCTGCAATCGCGGATCCTCGAGCAGCGCCGCGAAGTCGAGGTCGCGGATCATAAGGTCGTGCAACTGGTGCCGATCGAGGTAGCTGCGTTCGACGCCCGGACGCGGCGCGTACTGGTCCAGGGCGCGCTCCAGCCCTGCGCGCAGCACGCGGATCGTCGGCAGGTCCAAGAAGCCGCGCACCAGCGCGTAACCGCGGGTACGGATGTGATAGGCGTGTTCGTCCAGTTCGCCTGAAGCGAGCGGAACGCTGCACGACAGGTCAACCCGCCTCATGCGGCGGACCTCCGCTCGGCGGCCGCACGCAGGTCGGGGAACTTCATATATCGCCTGGAATCCTCCCAGCAATTGAACAGCAGATCGAGGATCGACACACCATGTTCGAACCCGCCCCACAGCTGCGGGTATTCCGGATAACCGGAGTAGTCGAACCAATCCACGGCGATGCCCCGCTCGGTGAACTGCGCGACATCCAGATATTCCTTCGCAGCGGGTCCGGAGACATAGCGCGTCGCGCCCAGATCGCTGCAGATGTGTACGAGGCGTTGGGTCTTTCCTTCCGGGGCGGCGAAACTGCTCGAGTCCACGATCCGTGTGGCGAGCCCCAGCCTGCGGCAGATCATGCGGATCAGATCGATGTTCAGCTCGGAAAGAGTCCGGTGCGGAGGACCAAGATAGACTGGCTCCAGAAGGCCGAGCATCTGCCGAGCGAAGGGCGCGCGGCCATAGGCGGCCTGCAGTGTCTTCCAGTGCTTGGACCGCCAGGAGGGATCGGACAACTCGACATCGCAGATGCGGCGGCGGATGTTCGATCCGACCGGAATGCTGAGCCACTGCAGACCAGCCGGCGTCTTGATCAGGTTGCGATTGCGCCAGTCGTTCTTTGTGAACTGGACTTCGTCGTAGACGACGAACCAATCGCAGGTCCCGATCAGATCGAAATACCCTTTCCAGGGCACATAGTTCGACTGGATTATGCAGACTGACGTCATGCCGGCGCTCCCGTCAGTCCGCCGCTTCCTGCTCGGCACCAGCGTCGGCCAGGACGGCGCGGATCGCGGCGACGTGACCTTCGTACATCGCACGTTCGTCGAGCAGGTAGCCGGCGCCGATGCGCGACTGCCACGCGCTCCGCTCGTTGTAGGATGTCGCAGACCTGACGAGTTCGAGCACCGATGCGCTGTAGCTCGCCGGATCGCTCGCCAGCGTCGAGCGCAGAAGATGTGCTTGCGTCGGCGTGTCGGCGGCGATCCGGCTTTCGTGGATCTCCAGCCAGGACTTCGAGGCACGGAAGAACTGGACAGGCATGCCTGCGCAGAAGGCGTAGGTCGCCACCATGCCGCTGAGGCCATACGTGTCGAGGAATATGTCGTGATCGCCGATGGCGCGCGACGGGGTGACCCAACCGATGAAATCGGTGCGTGCGGCCAGTCCGCGACGCGCAAAGAACTCGACGATCTGCGAATTCCGGTCGCGACCGGTCCATGAAAAGCGCGTCGCCGGTTCCGCTGCGAGTACATCGGCGACCGCGCCCAGGAAATGAGGCGTCAACATCTTCTCTTCGCGGTTGACGCTCAACAGCCGCGTCCGCGGCCTGTCCGCGGACGAAAAGACCGGAACATCCGCCGGGCAGAGGCTGGCGATGGAACGCCTCCAGATCTTGCCACGGATCGCAACGGCTTCGCAGCGCGGCCCTGCGAACGAGAGCCGATGGCGCAAGCCGGCGAAGGAAGAGAGCTCGAACTTGGTCGTTGCCCACGCCACCCTGTCCGCGCCAAGGGCGCGGACCCAGGCGGAAAGCATCGTCGGGATCGAGAAGACGATCAGCAACGACAACCGCTCGCGAACGAAGAATCGGCCGAAATCGACCATCCCGCGAACGCCGAACGGGATCGGAACGACCCGGATACGTCCCTCCTGCTGGAGTCGCGCAAGCAGCCGGCTGCCAATCGCACCAGCGGACGCGCAGTAGCCGGCGACGTAAATCTCGAGCGCATCTTTCTCCGGGTGCGTCTTCAGGATGTTGAACAGGAACTCGACATGGGCGAGGTCGGTGTCCAACGAGGGGAGCAGATAGCAGATCCGGCCCGGAAGAGCCTCCTGTCTCGGCGGCAGCGCCCCGCCGATCGCTTCGCCAAACCTGGCCACCACCTGATCGATGGCCGAGTAGCATCGCTCGTAATGGTCTATCTGCTCGCACCGCTTCACGATGCGGCTGTAGAACGCGCTTTCGATCTGTAAGAAGGCGTCGAGCTGCCCATGGTCCAGGGCCTGGGCGAGCTTGGTTCGTACGAAGTCCAGCTGCTCCTGCATGCCATGCGCTCCTGCCAGAAGAGGTGACCGTGCCCGCCGACCGGTGCGCGCTCAGGTCGCCAGCCGGGCCGCGACCGGCGCGAGGGGGCGGGGCGCCGGAAGCGACGGAAGGCCCGTTCCGCTGTTCCGCCGGCGGGCCGTCCCCGTCGATGTCAGAAGCGAACTGACGGCATCGATCACCCGGTCCTGCTCAGCTTGGCTGAGATCGATGTAGAGCGGGAGGCGAATCAAGGTCGCCGCCACCCGGTCCGTGACTGGCAGATGAGGAACGTTCTCGCCGCGTGTCTTGCCGAACGGCGAAGAATGCAGCGGAACGTAGTGAAACGGCGTGTGGACCCCCATCGACCTGAGTTCAGCGATCACCTCGTCGCGGGGCTTGCCCGACCGGTTGAGCAGATAGAACAGATGGCCATTATGGCTGCACGCGTCGGGAACGAACGGTGTCTGCGCCCAGGGGCGGCCCCGAAACGCCGTATCGTAGCGTGACCAGACGGCTAGACGCTTGCGGGTGATCTCCTCGGCGCATTGCATCTGCGCCCATAGGAAGGCCGCGATAATCTCGCCCGGGAGATACGAGGAGCCGATGTCGACCCACGTGTACTTGTCGACCTCGCCGCGCAGGAACCGGCTTCGGTCGGTTCCCTTCTCGCGAATGATCTCGGCGCGCGACACCAGCGCCGGATGGTTGACCATCAGCGCGCCGCCTTCGCCCGATATGATGTTTTTCGTTTCGTGGAAGCTGTAGCAGCCAAGATGGCCGATCGTGCCCAGCGCGCGCCCCTTGTAGCTCGACATGCACCCCTGGGCCGCGTCCTCGATGACGTAGAGACCATGCGCCTCGGCGATCTCCATGATGCGATCCATCTCGCAGGCGACCCCCGCGTAGTGGACCGGCACGATGGCGCGGGTCCGCGACGTGATCGCCGCCTCGATCAGGCGCTCGTCGATGTTGAGCGTGTCGGGGCGGATGTCGACGAAGACCGGCTTCGCGCCGCGGATCACGAATGCATTAGCGGTCGAGACGAACGTGTAGGAGGGCAGGATCACCTCGTCGCCCGGGCCGATATCGCAGAGTATCGCCGCCATCTCGAGCGCGGCCGTGCAGGAATGGGTGAGCAAAGCCTTGCTCACCGGCGACAGCTGCTCAAGCCATCCTTGGCAACGACGCGTAAACGCACCATCGCCCGCCAGCTTCGCGTTCAGATGAGCTTCCGCGATGTTGCTCAGTTCGCGCCCGGTCAGATGCGGCTTGTTGAATGGAATCGGGGTCACCGCGCGCGCCGGGTCGGGCATGACGGTCTTTCTGCGGTCGGGTCCGCGGGGCTGGAGGGACATGCCGTCGCGGAGCAATGTTCGTGCCACGGGGTTACTCTGGGAATCCGGGGCCGGGTCAGGGGCGCCCTGGCATTTCTTTCCGGCCTCGAGGACATCCGGGGATATTTCTTGCCGGGCAAGGGGCGTGGTCGACCGTCCAGGGCGCGGATGAGACCCCTCGCTGCCATGGTGGTGCGCGTCGCTGGTTCCGATCATCGCCGCATGCTCCATCCCTGCCGTCGCGCAAACGAGACGCTGACGCGCCTTTCCGCACGGGCAACAGATTGGAACGATGTTGACTAATTTTTCGCTAAGACGCAGGCGATGCGCAGACGCGTCCACGCATCTCGGCTCACCGCTTCCATTGCGGCCGGCGCGCGCGGCCCTTCCTGGAGTTGACGGATCCGGCGGTGGAACGCGGCGCGGGCTTGCCCGCGGAACTGGCCGCGTAGCCGCCGCGCGCGGCGCCGGCCTCCGCCATGCCCGCCGGCATCTCGAGCTCGATCGCCTCTAGGCGCCTGATCTCGTCGCGCAGCCGCGCGGCCTCCTCGAACTCGAGATCGGCGGCCGCGGTCTTCATCTTCTCCTCGAGTTCGGCGATCACCGCGCGCAGGTTGTGGCCGACAGCGTGCTGCTTGGCGTCGACCCCGGTATCGACCAGGACATGGTCGCGCTCGTAGACCGACCCCAGTATGTCGCCGATCCCCTTGCGCACGCTTTCCGGCGTGATGCCATGGGCCTCGTTGTAGGCGACCTGCTTGCTGCGGCGGCGCTCGGTCTCGCCCAGGGCCGCCTTCAGCGACTCGGTCATCGTGTCGGCGTAGAGGATGACCCGGCCGTCGATGTTGCGCGCCGCGCGGCCGATCGTCTGCACCAGCGACGTGCGCGAGCGCAGATACCCCTCCTTGTCGGCGTCGAGAATGGCGACCAGCGCGCATTCCGGAATGTCGAGCCCTTCGCGCAGCAGGTTGATGCCGACCAGCACGTCGAAGGCGCCCAGCCGCAGGTCGCGGATGATCTCGATGCGCTCGAGCGTCTCGACGTCGGAGTGGATGTAGCGCACGCGCACCCCGGCCTCGTGCATGTACTCGGTCAGGTCCTCGGCCATGCGCTTGGTCAGGGTCGTGACCAGGGCGCGTTGCCCGCGCTTTGCAACCTCGCGGACCTCGGCGAGCAGGTCGTCGACCTGCTTCTCGGTCGGGCGGATCTCGCAGACAGGATCGATCAGCCCGGTCGGCCGGATGATCTGCTCGACGAAGACGCCGCCGGTCTGCTCCAGCTCCCAAGGCCCCGGGGTCGCGGAGACATAGACCGTCTGCGGCCGCATCGCATTCCATTCCTCGAATTTCAGAGGACGGTTGTCGGCGCAGGACGGCAGGCGAAACCCGTATTCCGACAGCGTCGACTTGCGCACGAAGTCGCCGCGATACATGCCGCCGATCTGCGGCACCGTCACGTGGCTCTCGTCGACGATCAGCACGGCATCCTTCGGCAGGTATTCGAACAGCGTCGGCGGCGGCTCGCCCGGCTTGCGGCCGGTGAAGTAGCGCGAGTAGTTCTCGATCCCCGCGCAGGATCCCGTCGCCGCCATCATCTCGAGGTCGAAGGACGTGCGCTGCTCGAGGCGCTGGGCCTCGAGCAGCTTGCCGCCGTCGCGCAGCTCGGCGAGGCGGAGCTTCAGGTCGCGCTTGATCTGCTCCATCGCCTGGTCGAGCGTCGGCTGAGGAAGCACGTGGTGCGAGTTGGCGTAGAGCCGGACCTTGCCGAGCGTGGCGTGCTTCTCGCCGGTCAGCGGGTCGAACTCGTGGATCACCTCGATCTCGTCGCCGAACAGCGACAGGCGCCAGGCGCGGTCCTCGCAATGGGCGGGGAAGACCTCGATCGAGTCGCCGCGCACCCGGAAGGCGCCGCGCGCGAAATTGGCGTCGTTGCGCCTGTACTGGAGCCTGACCAGCTGGCGCAGCAGCTCGTTGCGGTCGATCGACTGCCCGGCCTCGAGGTCGATCACCATCGTGGAGTAGGACTCGACCGAGCCGATGCCGTAGATACAGGAGACCGAGGCCACGATCACCACGTCGCGCCGCTCCAGCAGCGCGCGCGTCGCGGAATGCCGCATCCGGTCGATCTGTTCGTTGATCGAGGATTCCTTCTCTATGTACGTGTCCGTCCGCGGCACGTAGGCCTCGGGCTGGTAGTAGTCGTAGTAGCTGACGAAATACTCGACCGCGTTGTCCGGAAAGAAGGACTTCATCTCGCCGTAGAGCTGGGCGGCCAGCGTCTTGTTCGGCGCGAGGATCAGGGCCGGGCGCTGCAGGTTCTGGACCACATGCGCCATCGTGAAGGTCTTGCCCGAGCCGGTGACGCCGAGCAGCACCTGGTCGCGCTCGCCCGCGGCCAGGCCCGCGGTGAGTTCGGCGATCGCCTGCGGCTGGTCGCCCGCCGGCAAGTAGGACGAGACGATCCTGAGCGGCAGCATCGGCCCGTCGCGCTCCAGCGCCAGCGGCGGCGACGGCGCGGCGGGATTGAGCATCGCCTCGGGGACGGGGTGGGAGGGGCGGACCGGCATGGCCCCAATATGCACCTCCGCCGCACGGAGGCGAGTCGCCGCTGGCGCCGCGGCGCTATGCTCACCCCCATGACCTGGCCCCTTCCCGATTCGGTGCTCGCCAACGCCCGCGCGCGGCGTGGCCGGCTCGAGGTCTTCGACTCGATCGACCCGGCGCGCAGCGCCCTGCTCGTCATCGACATGCAGCTCGCCTGGACCGCCCCGGAGGGGCCGATGCACATTCCCGGCGCGCGCAGCCTCGTGCCCGGCATCAACGCGCTTGCCGCGGCGCTGCGCGCGCGCGGCGGGCTGGTCGCGTGGGTCCAGCATTCCAACGCGCCGCCTGGCGCGCCGCTCCACTGGGAGACCTTCTACGCGAACTTCATCCGCCCGGAGCGGCGCGAGGCCTCGCTGCGCACGCTGGCGCCGGGCGCGCCGCTCCACGCCCTCGACCCGGCGCTCGACCTCCGCGACGGCGACCTGCGGCTGCGCAAGTACCGGTTCAGCGCCTTCACCCGCAACCCGGAGGATCCGGAGGCGCTGCTGCGCGCGCGCGGCATCGACACGGTCGTGGTCGCCGGCG
>JBIKXN010000305.1:0-4938 GCA_044355765.1 Alphaproteobacteria bacterium | reverse complement strand
GATGCGAGCGGCCGCGCCGAGATCCGTGCGACGATCCCCGCCGAGATCGCCACCACGCGCCCGCTGCGCGCCACGGCGCGCGTCGCGGTCTTCGAGCCCGGCGGCCGGGCCACCGCTGAGCAGACGGTGTTCCGCCTGAAGGGGGCGGGGCTGCAGCTGGGGCTGAAGCCGCTGTTCGGCGGCGGGCGCGCCGATGCCGATGGGCGACCGGCGGCGGCCTGGGATTCCACCGCGCGGTTCGAGCTGGTCGCGGTCGATGCCGAAGGGCGGCGCGTCGCGGCGCCGCGCGTGGAGTGGCAGCTGATCCGCGAGGAATCGCTTTGGAACTGGGTGCGCGCCGGCAGTTCCTGGCGCTACGAAGAGGTCGTGCGCGAACGCGTCGTGGCGCGCGGCGGCGCGCAGCTGGCGGCGGAGCGCGTCGCGGAGCTGGCGGCCGATGTCGCCTGGGGCCGGTATCGCATGGTCGTGCGCGTGCCGGGGATGGAGCGCGCCGAGGCGGCGCTGTCCTTCACCGCGGGCTGGGGCGGTGGCGACATCGACCGCACGCCCGAGCGGCTGGAGCTGGTCGCGGATCGCGAGACCTATCGCGCCGGCGAGATCGCGCGGCTGCGCATCCCGGCGATGCAGGCCGGCGAGGCGATGGTGGCGATCGCGACCGACCGCATCCATGCGCTGCGTTCGGTCGCCGTGCCAGCGGGCGGCACGGTGATCGACATCCCGGTCGATGCGGCGTGGGGCCCCGGCGCCTATGCGCTGGTATCGCTGGTGCGGCCGGTCGAAGGCGCGGCGCGCGCGCGCGCGCCGCTGCGCGCGGTGGGCGTCGCCTGGCTGGGCGTCGAGACCGAGGCGCGGCGCCTGCAGGTGGCGATCGACGCCCCGGCGACGGCGCGGCCGCGCGGCCCGGTCGAGATCGCGCTGCACGTGCCCGGCGGCGGTCCGGGCACGCGCGTGATGCTGGCCGCGGTCGACGAGGGCATTCTGCAGCTGACGCGGCATGCCTCGCCCGATCCGCATGCGCATGTCTTCGGCAAGCGGCGGCTGGGCATCGAGCTGCGCGACGACTACGGGCGCGTGATCGACGGCCGCGCCGGGACGCGCGGCGCGATCCGCCAGGGCGGCGACGCCGGGTTCGGCGGCCGCGGGCTGGAGGTCGTGCCGCTGACCATCGTCTCGCTGGTCGCGGGGCCGGTCGCGCTCGACGCCGAGGGCCGCGCGCGGGTGCGTCTCGACCTGCCGGATTTCGCGGGCGAGCTGCGGCTGATGGCGGTCGCCTGGGATGGCCGCCGGCTGGGCGGCGGTGCGGCGCGGCTGACCGTGCGCGACGCCATCGTCGCCGACGCGACATTTCCGCGCTTCCTGGCGCCGGGCGACGAGAGCCGCGTCGCTCTGTGGCTGCACAATGTCGAGGGCGAGGCCGGGACCTGGCGCGCGCGCTGGAGCGTCGCGGGCGGCGCCCGGCTGGCGGGCGAGGGCGTGCGCGACGTCGCGCTGGGCCGCGACGGCCGCGAGCTCTTGTCCTGGGCGCTGGTCGCGGGCGCGCCGGGTGTCTCGGAATTCCGTCTCGATCTGACCGGTCCTGGCGGCGTCGCGCTGACGCGCAGCTGGAAGCTGGAGACACGACCGGCGCAGATGCCGGTCAGCGAGGCGCGGCTGGCGCGCCTGGCGCCGGGCGCCACGCTGGAGATCCCGCCGCTGCCCGCTGGTCGTTTCCTGCCGGGCTCGGCCGAGGGCTCGGTGGAGATCGCCGCGTGGCGCGGCTTCGACGTGCCGGCGCTGCTGCGCGCGCTCGACCGCTATCCCTTCGGCTGCCTTGAGCAGACCACCAGCCGCGCCTTTCCGCTGCTGTACCTCAACGAGGCGGCGGCGCTGATCGGGCGCGGCGAGGACCGCGCGATCGAGCGCCGGGTGCAGGACGCGGTCTGGCGCGTGCTGGACATGCAGCGCCCGGATGGCGGCTTCGGCATGTGGGGTCCGGGCGACACGCCGGCCGAGACCTGGCTGCAGGCCTATACGGTCGACTTCCTGCTGGCGGCGCGCAAGCGCGGCCTGACCGTGCCCGAACAGGCGCTGGCCCAGGCGCTGCGCTGGCTGCGCGGTGTCGCCACGCGCCTGGATGGCGCGGATGCGGGGCGCGCCTATGCGTTGTTCGTGCTGGCGCGCGAGGGTCGCGCCGATCTGGGCACCGCGCGCTATGTCCATGACGCGCGCGCGCGGGCCTACGACAATCCGCTGATGCTGGCGCAGCTGGGCGCGGCCCTGCAGCTGGCGGGAGACGAGGCGCGCGCGGATGCCGCCTTCGGGCGCGGCATCCAGGCGCTGGACCGCGCGTTGCAGCGCGGCGACCGCGCCTCCTTCGATCATTACGGCAGCCCCTTGCGCGATTTCGCGGGCACGATCGTGGCGGCGGCGGCGGCCGATCGCGCGGCGACGCTGGACCAGCTGCTGCGTCGCTTCTCCGACACGCTGCGCCTGCCGCAGCTCGACGCGACGACGACGCAGGAAAAGGCGTGGATGCTGCTGGCGACGCAGGCGCTGGCGGCGCGCGGCGCGCCGATCGAAGCCGATGTCGCGGGGCGCAGCGCCAGCGGCGGCGCGCGCGCGCTGTTCGAGATCGCGCCGGGCGAGCTGGCGCGCGGCTTCGCCATCGCCAATCGCGGCCCGCGCGAGATCTGGGCGACGACGACCGTGACCGGCGTGCCGGCCGCGCCGTTGCCCGCCGCCAATCGCCGGCTGACGATCCGGCGCAGCCATTTCGCCCTGGACGGCACGCCCGCCGATCTGACGCGGCTGCGTCAGAACGAGCGCGTCGTGGTGTGGTTCGAGGTCGGCGGCCTGACCGAGCTCGACCGCAGCGCCAACGCCGATCTGGTGATCGCCGATCTGCTGCCCGCGGGGCTGGAGATCGAGGCGCCCTTGCGCCGCGTCGATGCGGAGGGGGCGACGCGCTTCCCGTTCCTGGGCACGCTGACGCGCTTCGCCGCGGTCGAGGCGCGCGACGACCGCTTCGTCGCCGCTGCGCGCGGCCGCGATCTGGATGAGCTGGCGCTGCGCATCGGCTATGTCGCGCGCGCGATCACGCCGGGCAGCTATGTCCTGCCCGCGGCGCAGGCCGAGGATATGTACCGGCCGGAGATCTTCGCGCGCTCGGCGGCCGGTCGCGTCGTCGTGGCGCCGAACTGAGGCGGCGCAGGGAGACGCGCGATGCGCCGCGTCGCGACGCTGGCCCTGCTGGCCGTCGGAACCGCGGCGCTGCTGGCCGGCGCGCTGGCGGCGCTCGATCGCGCCTTCCCGCCGGATCTGGCGCGTGCCGCGCCGGTCTCGACCATCGTCGTCGACCGCGAGGGGCGGCTGCTGCGCGGCTTCACCACCGCCGACGGCAAATGGCGGCTGGCGGCGCGGGCCGCCGATGTCGATCCCGCCTATCTGGCGATGCTCGTCGCCTACGAGGACCGGCGCTTCTTCGCGCATCCCGGTGTCGATCCGCTGGCGCTGCTGCGCGCGGCGGCGCAGGGGCTGCATGCGGGGCATGTCGTGTCCGGCGGCTCGACGCTGACCATGCAGGTGGCGCGACTCCTGGAGCGGCGGCCGCGCGACATGGCGTCGAAGGCGATCGAGATTCTGCGCGCGCTGCAGCTGGAGCGGCGCTTTTCCAAGGACGAGATCCTGTCGCTCTATCTGACGCTGGCGCCTTTCGGCGGCAATATCGAGGGCGTGCGCGCGGCCTCGCTCGCCTGGTTCGGCAAGGAGCCCGCCCGGCTGACGCCGGGCGAGGCGGCGCTGCTGGTGGTGATGCCGCAATCGCCCGAACGCACGCGGCCAGATCGCGATCCCGCGGCGGCGCGTGCGGCGCGCGACAAGATGCTGCGCGTGCTGGCCGCGCGCGGCGCGCTGGCGCCGGCGGCGGCGGCCGAGGCGATGCAGGAGCCCGCGCCGCGCGGGCGGCTGGCGCTGCCCTTCCACGCGCCGCATCTGGCGGAGAGCCTGCGCGCGGCGGCGCCCCCGGGCGCGCGCGTCGCCACCACGCTGGACCGCGCGCTGCAGGAGCAGGTGGAGAGCCTGGCGCGGCGCGAGCGCGCGTTCTTCGGCGATGGCGGCAATCTCGCGATCCTCGTCGTCGAGACGGCGACGCGCGCGGTACGCGCCTGGGTCGGTGGTGCCGATTTCGCCGCCGAGGCAGGGCAGGTCGATCTGGCGCGCGCGCGGCGCTCGCCGGGCTCGGCGCTCAAGCCGTTCCTCTACGCGCTCGCCTTCGACGAGGGCTGGCTGCATCCCGAGACCCGCATCGCCGACGGTCCCACGCGCTTCGGCGATTTCGCGCCGCGCAATTTCGATCGCGGCTTCCAGGGCGAGGTCAGCGCGCGCGCCGCGCTGCAGCTGTCGCTGAACGTGCCGGCGGTGGCGCTGCTCGACCGGCTGGGTGCGCCGCGCTTCGTCCACGCGCTGGGGGCCGCGGGCGCCGCGCTCGACTATGACCGGCGGATCCTCGACACGCCCGGTCTACCTGTGATCCTCGGCGGGGTCGGGGTCAGCCTCGCCGATCTGACGATGCTCTATGCCGCGCTGGGCGACGACGGGCGCGCGCGGCCGCTGCGCCTGCGCGACGACGCGCCGCCAGCGGCCGCTGATCTCGGCGCCGTCTTCGTCGAGCCGCGCGCGGCGCGCTGGACGCGCGAGATCCTGGCCGGGGTGCCGGCGCCCGAGCCCTGGGCGCAGCGCGGCGCGGCGCGCGCCATCGCCTACAAGACCGGCACGTCCTACGGCTTCCGCGACGCGCTGGCGCTGGGCCTGTCGCAGCGCTGGACGGTGGGCGGATGGGTGGGCCGCGCCGACGGCACGCCGCGTCCGGGCCAGTACGGGCGCAGCGTCGCGGCGCCGATCCTGTTCAAGGCGTTCGATCTGCTGCCGCAGGAGGTGGCGCCGGAGAGCGTGTCGCGACCA
>JBIKXN010000304.1:0-4945 GCA_044355765.1 Alphaproteobacteria bacterium | reverse complement strand
GCCAGCCTCTCGTGTCCACGCCGGCGACGTCGCCGGGACGCAGCAGGACCCTGGTCATCGCGGATCCCGCGATCGCCGGACCGGCGATGCGCTGTTCCGGCGCCAGCGTCGCGGCGGCTCAGCCCGGTGCGGCGCGCCAGGAGTCGAGATGGATGCGCCGGCTGCCGACGGGCCGGGCTGCCAGGCACGCGCTCGCGCGCGTAGGGGAGGAAGCGCGAGGACGCGCGGCGCTGCGCGCGACCCGACGCTGTGGCGGACCCACCCTCAGCGCCGCGCGGTCGCGCGGTGCAGGAGCCAGTTGGGGAGCAACGCGGCGACGAAGATCGCGGTCACGACGAGGAACCCGTCGCGGAAGGCGAGGGTGCTCGCCTGGGCCAGGACGGCCTCGCCGAGGAAGGCGAGCGCGGCTGGAACCTGCTGGAAATCGGGTAGCCCCGCGGCGCGCAGAAGCTGTACGGCCCGCGCGACGAATTCGGCGCTGGTCGCGTTGTCGTGGCTCTGGGTCGCGGCGAGCGCGTCGGCATGCAGCGCGGTCCGGCGCTCCAGGAAGATCGCGAGCAGATTGACGCCGAAGGCGCCGCCCATCTGCCTGACGAAGTTGATGGCGCCCGAGCCCTGGGCGATCAGCTCGCGCGGCAGCACGCGCAGCGACCCCGCCGTCAGGGGCGGGAAGATCATCCCGAGGCCCAGCCGCGACAGCGCGGTCAGCCAGGCCAGCGTCCAGAACGCGGAGTCGATGTCGAGATCCGCGGTCAGCCAGGTGGAAAGCGCGAAGATCGACAGCCCGATGCCGATGGGGATCCCGGGCGACATGCGATCCGAGGCGCGGCCGGCGACGGGAAACACCATGCACAGGACGAAACCCGCGGGCATCAGCATCAATCCGGCGTCGGTCGCCGAGAGCCCCTGGATGGTCTGGACGAAGAGCGGCAGCAGATAGATCGAGCCGAAGAGCCCGGCACCCATGACGAAGCTGACCAGGCTTGCCGCGGCGAAGGGCAGGACCGTGAACAGCCGCAGATCGAGCAAGGGATGCGCCGCGTATCGCTCGCGCAGGACGAAGCCCGCCGCCGCCAGCGCCGCGATCGCCGACTGGACGAGGATCGCGTCGCTGCTCCAGCCGCGTCGCTGGGCGTCGGTCAGCGCGTTCAGTGCGAACCCCAGGAACGTGCAGAGCAGCAGCAAGCCGATCCAGTCGAAGCGCGGCCGCGGGCCGGTCTGCGTGCGGACGGGAAGGAACAACTGGGCCAGGACGATGGCGATGCACGCGAACGGTACGCCCAGATACAGCACGTAGCGCCAGTTGAACGCGTCGACCAGCAGGCCGCCGATCCACGGGCCTATCGCCGGCGCCAGCACGATGCCGATGCCGAATACACCCATCGCCGCGCCGCGTCGCTCGGGCGGGTAGACGCGGAACATGATGATCATCGCCAGCGGCTGGACCGCGCCGGTGGCCGCGCCCTGGATCACGCGCGCCAGCGTCAGCACGATCTCGTTCGGCGCCGTCGCGCCGAGCGCCGAGCCGAAGGCGCGCTCGAGCCAGTCGGCGAGGAGCATCGTCGCGGTGACCGCGGCCAGGAAGGCGGTCGACACCCATTGCGCCTCGATCTGGCCGATGGCGAAGGCGCCCATGATCCCGGGGATCGCCACGTTGACGATCGTGGCCGACAGGACCACCGCCGACGCCGACAGCATCGCGGTGACGGTCGCGAACCAGCGATAGGCCGGGCCGTAGCGCGCGAACAGATCGTCAATCGACGACATCGATCCCGACATCCACCATCATGCCGGGGCGCAGCAAGCCGTCCTTCTGTTCGATGGCGATTCGCACTGGCAGGCGCTGGGTCACCTTGGTGAAGTTGCCGCTGGGGTTAGGGCTCGGCAGCAGCGCGAACTGGCTTGTCGCGGCTTGGCCGAGCCGCTGGATGCGGCCCTGCAGCACCAGGCCGGGATAGGCGTCGACGCGGATGGTCGCCGGCGCGCCCAGCTTCAGGCGCCGGAAATCGGTCTCCTTGACGTTGGCGTCGACCCAGATCCGGCCGGGGTCGTGGTAGATCAGCAGCCGCGTTCCGGGCGACACGTATTCTCCGGGATCGACGAAGACGGCGTCGACGACGCCGGCGAAGGCGGCGGCGATGCCGCGCTTGGCCAGTTCGATGCGCTTCTGCTCGAGCTGTGCCGCCATCGCCGCGGCCTGGCTGCCGATGGCCGCGATCTGATGGTCCAGCACGCCGATCTGGGCCGCTTCGGCCTGGATCGCGGTCCGGTTGGCCCGCGCCAGCTCGACGCCGGCGGCGGCCGCGAGTTCCTGCTGCTGCGCGACCAGAAGCGCCGCCTGGGCGTCCTCGTAGATCTGCCGCGACATCACCGCGCGGTCGGTGAGCGCGCCGATGCGCGCGAACTGGCTGCGCGCTTTGTCCACCGACGCGCGGCTGGCGCGATGCGCGGCCTCGGCCGCATCGGCCTGGGCCGCGGCGGCCGCGAGCCGGCTGGCCAGCTGCGCCCGGATCATGTCCTGCTGCGCCAGGATCTGGGCGCGTTGCGACTGGAGCCCGCCGAGCTGGGCCTCGAGCACGCGCAGTTCCAGTTCCGCCTGCGCCCGGTCGAGCTCGACCATCGCCGCGCCCTGCGCGACCGCGTCGCCCGCGACCACCGCGACGCGCGCGACGCGGCCGTTGACCTCGCTGCTCACGGTGATCAGGTCGGCGCCGATGCGCGCGTCGTCGATATGGATCTGACCGAGGCGCGCGGCGATGTAGCTGCCCCCGGCGAAGGCGCCACCGCCGAGCAGCAGCGCGACGGCGCCGAGCCGTATGGCCCGTGCCAGTCCCCGCGCCGGCCCGGCGATGCCGGTGCCGGCGCGCCCCTGTCCGGTCGCCGTCACCGGCGCCGCCAGCGCCGCTCTGCCGGCAGATGGATGCGCATCGCGGTGTTCCTTTTCAAGGCCCGTCCCAACGAAACCCTACCGTATCGTGCCCCGGCGGGGCAGAGTCGCGATACGCATGGCAGAGGAGAGGTCGGGCGATGGCGAGCGCAGACCCTGGGCGTCCCGAGGATTTCGAATTCGCGCTGCCGGACGCCGAGTGGCGGGCGCGGCTGTCGCCCGAGCGCTATGCGATCCTGCGGCGCCACAAGACCGAGCGTGCCGGGACAAGCCCACTCAACGACGAGAAGCGCCCCGGGCGCTTCCTGTGCGCCGGCTGCGGTCACCCGCTGTTCGATGCCGCAGCCAAATACGAGAGCGGCTCGGGATGGCCCAGCTTCTGGCAGCCGCTCGACGGCGCGGTCGGTACGCGCGTCGACCGCAGCTTGTGGATGACCCGCGTCGAGGTCCATTGCCGGCGCTGCGGCGGACATCTGGGCCATGTCTTCGAGGATGGCCCGCGGCCGACCGGGCTGCGCTTCTGCATGAACGGCCTGGCGCTCGATTTCGAGGCCGGGGGCGGCGGTCCGGCGGGCGGCGGTTGAGCTTGGGGCGGGGCGGCGGCGCGGCTATGGCGAAGCGCGCGAAGACCGGCGCCGCGGCGCCGCCACGCGAGCGACGTGCGCATGCGCGTGCGGAACTGACCCATGTCCAGCTGAAGGCCAAGCAGCGCCGGCTGCGCGACGGCTTTCCCGGCGGTCTGCAGCTGCGCGTCCATCGTGCCCTGAGCTGGCTCGACCGGGCCGAGCGCGAAGCCGGCGACGACGACGTCCGGTTCATCCTGCTCTGGGTCGGTTTCAACGCCGCCTATGCCGGCGATCTCGATTCGGGCGCGGTCGCCGGCGGCGAGCGCGACAGCTTCAAGGCGTTCTTCGACGTGCTGGTCGACCTCGACCAGGGCCAGCGGATCTACGCCGCGGTGTGGGAGCGCTTCGCCCAGGAATTCCGGCTGCTGCTCGAGAACCGCTATGTCTTCGCGCCGTTCTGGGCCCATCACAACGGGGCGCCCGGTCATGCGGCCTGGCCGCAGATGCTCGCCGCGGCGCGGGACGGCGCGCACAAGGCGATCGCGCGCCGCGAGACCGCGCGTTTCCTCGCCCTGGTCTTCGACCGGCTCTACGTCCTGCGCAACCAACTGGTCCATGGCGGCGCCACCTGGAACGGCGCGGTCAACCGCGACCAGGTGCGCGACGGCGCAGCCGTGCTCGGATGGCTGCTGCCGATCTTCATCGACGTCATGATGGACAACCCGGCTCGCGACTGGGGCCGTCCCTATTATCCCGTGGTCGAATAGGCGCGGCGAACCTGGGCATCGCCCTCGGCAGGCAGCTATCCGTCCAGGATCCCGGCCTGCAGCCGGCCCAGCGCTGCGGCGCGTATCACCATCTGCAGGGCCTCGTGGACGGGCATCCCGATATCCGGCGGCGCGCTGCCTTCGGCAGGCAGCGGGCCGGCGTGCGACGGATCGGCCGCAGAGAGCTGCGCCCCTGCTTCGCGCAGCCTGGCGACGCCACGCGCCACCGCCGCTTCCAGGTCGGCGCATAGGCTGGCGGCCCGCGGGTCGTCGTGGTCGAACGCCTCGAGGAACCCGAACTCGAAGGCTGCGCAGACGAGCGCGGAAAGGAAGGCGGAGCGCGTCTCGCGCTGCAAGTCCTCGAGAATGCGCGCGCAGCCGGCTGCCTGCGCGATCTGCCCGGGAGCCGGGCTGCCGCGCGTCGTCGCGAGCAGATGCGCGATGGCCTGGCGCCGCGTTGTACCTGCGCCGGTTCGGGCGTTGCGATATTCGACGGCCGTGCGCGCCATCGTCGCCGCGTAGGGCGGGGGTTCGTCCGACAGGATGATCGGGGCCGCGGCAACGCGAGGGCCGGCCGCGACGGCGGCGAGCCCGGTGCCGCCCCAGCCAGCGGCAAGCATGTGGGGCACTCGCCGCAGCTTGGGCGCGCCGTCGGTCCTGCCGGCGGCGTCGCGTGCGTCGACGACCATCCAGGCCGTATGCGGCGACAGCAACTGGTATTGGAG
>JBIKXN010000303.1:0-4948 GCA_044355765.1 Alphaproteobacteria bacterium | reverse complement strand
AGATCCGCAAGCAGCTGCTGCGCTTCGACGACGTGATGAACGACCAGCGCAAGGTGATCTACGAGCAGCGGCGCGACCTGATGCGCGCTGAAACCGTCCAGGAGCGCATCGCCGACTATCGTCACGAGACCGTCACCGAGATCGTCTCGCGCTGCATCCCCGAGAACGCCTATGCCGAACAATGGGACACGGCGACGCTGCACGACGACGTCCAGCGCCTGTTCGGCCTCGACCTGCCGGTGGCGGAGTGGGCGAAGGAAGAGGGCATCGCCGACGAGGAGATCCGCAGCCGGCTGATCGATGCGGTCGATCGGCTGATGGCCGAGAAGGCGGCGAATTTCGGCCCCGAACTGATGCGCATGGCCGAGAAGTCGATCCTGCTGCAGGTGCTCGACCAGCACTGGAAGGAGCACCTGCTGAACCTCGACCACCTGCGCCAGGGCATCCATCTGCGCGGCTACGCGCAGCGCGATCCGCTCAACGAGTACAAGAAGGAGGCCTTCGAACTCTTCGAGGGGATGCTGGGGCAGGTGCGTGACACCACGACCCAGGTGCTGGCGCGGCTGCAGGTGCGCACCGAGGCCGAGCCCGATCCCCTGCTCGCCGAGCCGCCGCCGCCCGACTTCTCGCGGTTGCGCGAGACGACGCAGGACCCGGCCCTGGACGGCGACGATCTCTCCGCGGAGGCGTCGGCCGATGCCGCCTCGGCCCCCCGCCGCGCGGCGCCAGGCCAGTCCGTCGACGCGCGCGACCCATCGACCTGGGGCAAGGTCTCGCGCAACGCCGCCTGCCCCTGCGGCTCGGGCAAGAAGTTCAAGCACTGCCACGGGCGGGTCTGAGCGACCCGCGCGGTTCGCAGGCCATCATCGGTCCGGATCGTCGACCGTCCTTCAGTCGACGATCTTCTCGACCAGGGTGACGCCGCGCAGCCCAGCGAAGCGCAAGTCACAGGTCGACAGCGTCGCGCCGTGAGCCTGCGCGCTCGCGATAGTCCACCGGCTTCGCACCACGCGCGAGGCCCTTGAGATCCCGTTTCCCCGGAACGGGAACCAGCAGAACGCCGGCCCCTTTCGGAATGAAGGCGAAGGTCATCCCGGCTTCCCAATCCCGGGCGGCTCGGATCGACTTGGGAATCGAGATCGGGAACTTCGACGACAGGATTGCGCTCTCGCTCATTTTCCGACGATGCGTCTATCGATGCGTATTTTTCGAGACGCCGACACCGGGAACGCAAGGCCCTCGTCCCATGTCGTCGCAGGTTGTGCCAGCCGGCCACCGGCGTTATAACGTTTGTGCAAACAACGGGGATCTCATGTCCGCGCTCAAACTTACCTCCATCGGCAACTCGGTCGGCGTGATCCTGCCAAAGGAGTTGCTGGCGAAACTCGGCGTCGGCAAGGGCGACACCCTGTTTGCCGTGGAGACCGCTGAGGGTATTCGCCTGACCACCACGGACCCGGAGTTTCAGATGCAGATGGACGTGGCGCGACAGATCATGAAGAAGCGCCGGGCCGTGCTGCGCGAACTGGCGAAATGACCGTTTGGCTGACGCGCGAGCTGCTGCTGGCCGTCCATGATGAGCAGATCGCCGAGCATGGTGGGGCTGCCGGCATACGCGATATTGGCCTGCTGGAAAGCGCTGTCGCCCGCCCCTTGAATCATGCCCGCTACGGCGAGGTCGATGTCGCAGAGCTGGGCGCCGTCTACGCGCTGGCGATCGTCCGCAACCATCCGTTCGTCGACGGCAACAAGCGCACAGCGTTCGTGGCGCTTGAAACACTTCTGGTGCTGAACGGGCTCGAGCTGATCGCCAATGATGCCGAGGCGACGGTGATGATGCTGGAGATCAGTGCGGGCGCGGCAAGCGACGCGGCGTTTATCGAATGGGTCAAAGCGTCCGTCGTAGCGCGATGACCAGCGACGGATGCTCGTGTCCCTCGCCGTGGTGCAAGAATTCGCGGTTTTGGCGCGATTTCCGGCCGGGTTTCGGCTCGGATCAGGCTGCCACGACGGGCAACCCGACGACTTGACGACCCGACCATCGCGATCACACCGCCCGCGCGCGTCGCGAGCGACAGTTCGAACAGCATCTCGGTGGCGCCGCCGCGCCCGCCCGCACTTTCCCTCCACCTGGGGCAAGGTCGCCCGCAACGCCGCCTGCCCCTGCGGCTCGGGCAAGCAGTACGAGCGCTACCATGGGCGGGTGCGGTAGGGGGCCGGGCTCGGTAGGGGTCTGACCCCGGTGTCTAGCCGGGATCGCTCCGGATCGTCAGCCGCGCTTCAGGCGCCGGTCTTCTCGACCAGAGTGACGCCGCGCAGCCCCGCGAAATGCGCGTCGCAGGTCAAGAGCGTCGCGCCGTGGGCCTGCGCGGTCGCGAAGATGATGGCATCTGCGGTCGCGAGCCTGTGCTCGCGGCACGCCGTCGCCGCCGCCAGGGCGATGGCCGTGTCGAGCGGGACCACCGTGCAGAGTTGCGTGAACCCGATGACCTGATCGGCCTTGTCCTCGCCGACCTCGCGCGTCAGCCATTTGGCCAGTTCCAGCTGCACCATGGTCGGGACCAGCCATTCGGCCTGCTCGGGCAGATCCCCTTCCAGTTTCTCGCCGGTGGGCGAGCCGATCAGCCATTCGATCCAGGCCGAGGTATCGACGAGGATCATCAGACCCGGTCCGAGCGGTCGCGATAATCCTCCGGCTTCGCACCACGCGCGAGGCCCTTCAGGTCTCGCTTCCCCGGAACGGGAACCAGCAGAACGCCGGTCCCTTTCGGAATGAAGGCGAAGGTCATCCCGGCTTCCCAGTGGCGGGCGGCCCGTATCGCCTTGGGGATCGAGATCTGGAACTTCGCGGACAGGGTCGCGATCTCGCTCATTTTCTTACCACAGATTTATCGATGCTCGTTTTGTAAGACCCCAATCCTGGGAACGCAAGGCCTTCGCCCCCCTGGGGCAAGGTCGCCCCCAAAGCCGCCGAGCCCTTCGGCGCGGGCAAGAAGCACAGGCACTGCGACGGGCGGGTCTGAGCGACCCGCGAGCCGGGATCGCTCCGGATCGTCGGCCGCGCTTCTGGCGCCGGGCCTTTCGACCAGGGCGACGCCGTGCAGCCCCGCGACATGCGCGCCAGTCGAGAGCGTCGCGCTGTGGGCAGGGCGATCGCGGTGCCGAGCAGGGCCACCGCGCAGCGCTACGTGACATCGACGACCAGAGACGCGGACCATCGTCGCGCGTCGATGGATCTAGCGCGGAGCCTCGCGAAAGGTCGGCAGCGCGTCATCGGCGCATGACCACGCCGCCCGGGAGTCGACGAAAATGCGCGCCTGAGGGGCCATCGGTGGTTCGGCATCCAGCGAGCCAGCAGGGATCATGACGACGTCGGTACCAGCCGGCTGACGCGGCACGCGGCCGCCACAGGTCGCACAGAAGCTGTTCGTGAAGCGCTGGGCTGCAGGTACCTTGAACGCCCGGACCTGATCGGAACCGCTCAACCAGACGAGTTCACCGGGTTGCAGGAAGAGATTCGACGCATGTCCGGTCCCCGTCGCCTTGCGACATCGCGAGCAGTGGCAGTGGTAGAAACGTCGAGCTTCACCGGTGACCGCAAACGTCACGGCCCCGCAAAGGCAAGAGCCCTTCAGCGTGCTCACCGTCATCACCCCACTCCCGTGCCGTCGATGCCGTTTCCGAGAAAGCCTCTCCGGCGTTCCCGCCATATCGCTTGGATCAGTCAGTCGAATTGATCGACGCCTACACCTTACGTCGGTGCCGATGGAGCCTCAAAGACCCGTTTCTCCGACACCCCGACGCGGCGTCACGCCACCGACCCGCGCGCCCACTCCGGCTGGGGCAAGGTCTCCCGCAACGCCGCCTGCCCCTGCGGATCGGGAAAGAGGTACAAGCGCTGCCACGGTCGGGGCTGAAGCATCGGCGGGAAGGCATCTCCGGCCCCGCCGCCGGATGGCTCGGGATAAAAAAGTCGGAGCGGTCGAGGGGACAATGAGCGACGGAAAGACACTCAAGGCCATTTTCGAGGGTCTCCAGCGGCCCTGCGACAAGTTCGAGCATTACTTTCCGCTTTACGAGCGGCATCTCGGCCGGTTCGTAGGCAAGAGCCCCAGGATACTCGAGGTGGGCACGCAGTTCGGCGGCAGCGCCGAAATGTGGCGCGCCTGGTTCGGCCCGGGAACGCTGGTGCACGGGGTCGATATCGCGCCGCAATGCGAGAAGACCGACTATCTGGAGCTAAGCGTCGGCGACCAGGGAAGCCTGGAATTCTGGGAGAAAAACTTCCCAGGGAAGGCGGATTTCTTCGACATCGTCATGGACGACGGATCGCACGACAATCCTCACCAGATCGTCACGCTGCTCGCATGCTACAAGATGGTCAAGGACGGTGGCGTCTACTGGTGCGAAGACACCCACACGTCCTACTACCACCGCGTCCGCGTCCGCGACGGTGGCTACCGCAATCCGGGCAGTTTCATCGAGTTCTGCAAGACCGTCATTGACGTGATGGGCAGCGAGCACGCGCGGCACGCCGTCGGTGTCGGCGCTTTCGAAGGACCGCGCGTTCCGCCGCTCCTGGTGGCGCAGTTCAACCGGATCCAGGGGATACATTTCTATGACAGCATTGTCGTGATCGACAAAGGCGAGCGGCCGGCATTCAAGCGCGTGATCCATCCCGGACGACGGTAGCGCCATCGGGCCGGTGCGCAAGGCTGCGCCGTCGCCCGGCGACTGGCGCGACCCGCGGCGCGTCGCCGGTCGGCCGAACCCGCGAATAAAGCCACGCGGTGTCGGAATTCAGCGCCCCCGCGCCGGGCGGGATCTTTCGCGGCGAAGGCTCCCAGCCCTACTCCGCCGCGCCCGCCCGCGCGGCGGCGAGTTGCGGGTACTCCGCGGCCAGCGCGTCGAAGAGAGTTTGCAGCTGAGCGGGATCGCCGCGGCGCCT